>JAZUIX010000001.1:0-12692 GCA_045642445.1 Bacteroidales bacterium
TGTTTTTCCCTCCAATAACAATCTTGTCATAATGACTAATTATCCTTTCTATAATAAAAGGATAATTGAATGGACAAGGATTGTCAATGAAATCATATGTCAAAAACACAGAGAAAGGCACATTGTTCTTTCTAAATATTGGATACGCATATTCATAATTATCACGATATCCATCATCAAAAGTGAATACGGCGAATGGTTTTTGATACTTTTTTTCCGGCTGCCTCAATCGATATTCCAGTTCATCCAATTGGATGAAATCATAATCCGGCCGAAGACGTTCTATCAGACGTTCTAAAAAAGACTCGCTTACCTTCAGTCCCTCAATACAAGCCAGCCTATCACTGTCTTTCAATCCAACCCTGTGTAACATATATACAATGCCTACCGGTCGATTGAAAGCAGCGTTATATAATGAAACAGCAAATTGGTTTCCTATCCTTCTTATCTTCCTAAACACTTCTTTACCAAATATTTGATCATATTCCAACGGGCATCATATTCAAAATTATCAAGATATCTTATCTTAATTTTCTTTGGATGCTTTAAAGGCAAAATGGAAAACGTTGGAAGTTCAGAACAGCTAGACGCTGACAGAGTATGCGTTCCCCTTTCATTGAATCCAATATTCGACACTAAATTACTATTTGGGACAATGCTCGTCTTATGAGTATAAAGATTCTTCAAATCAAGTTGGAAATCCCAATAGGAACGGGAAGAACCATCTTTTTGTGTCCTATGCAAAATAGTGAGCCAATGATTTGCCACTTGCTTAGAATGCGTAAACGATCGCACGCTTTTCACAAAGTCTTCGTCAGGAACTGAAAAACCAAAATCATACTCATCCCACACTCTTTTCCAAGTAGCCCATCCCCAAATCTCCGAAAAAGCAGAAAAATGGTATGAGTACTGCGATCTTTTTACAGGATGCCTACAGGTGCCACCTATCGTTACAATATCACTACGGTTTCTATATTCTTCAAGTAATTCCTGACAATACATAAAAAAATCCTTGTGTGGAACACAATCGTCCTCAATAATGATGCCTTCCTCAACATTAGAGAAAAACCAATTCATCGCAGTATACGGTCCCATTCCACACCCAAGGTTCTTTTCTTCGTACAATCTATGAACTTCACACTCCCATGTAATTGATTTATCAAGTATCTCCCTAACGGCAGAAACATTATCTGCATCATCATCTCTATTATCACGAGGACCGTCATTATGGATATAAAGCACAGGAACCTTGTTTTCCTTCAATACTTCAAGGACTCTAATTGTTTCCTGTGGACGATTAAACGTATTTAATAGAATAGGAGTAGTAAATTGATTTTCCATAAATATCCTTATAACCAATTAGTGCTCTGTTTTTTGTTTACAAAGCGACTATTTTCAATATTCGACTTGTTTTTCCAAATAAAGGAAAAGTTTTCTTTATGCAGCTTCGATGAAGAGAAATCCAAAACAACAGCCTTCGAAATCATTTTCCTCAAATGGAACAGCATTCTTTTATGCAATGAAACATTCTTACGAATATCAGTCAACTGCACTAAAAAATCCTTATTTATCGTAAAAGCATTACCAATGTTTTGGGGAAGCCGACGAATAGTATCATGAACCACCCTACTTTTCGGACAAACTACCACTTTTAGTCGATGATACATGACCCTCTGCAAGTAGTTATCATCCTCTCCGTAATGATAGAATATAGGATCAAAGCCCCCTATGGTTTCCAATGTCTTACGTGGCAAAAGCCATGCAGCGGCATTTATATATTTCGTTTCGTACCAATCCTTTAACCTATCAAAATACAAATCATTCAACAACGTCCCATCAGTGTTTCTTTTATCATTTAAGAAACTTAATAACGCACTCTCAATAGAATTCTTCTCTGCCGTGAGATGCATAGGACTAATAATACCAAAGTCCTCATGTTCTTTATGAACAGCTATCAACTTTTCGAAGGTATCCGGTTCAATCCAAGCATCCTGATTGAGCAGGAACACATAATCACAGCCATGATCCAACGCATAACGCATTCCCAAGTTATTTGCCCTGCCAAATCCAAGATTTTCCTTAGATTCAATTAGGATTATCTCTGGGAAGTTTTGCTTAATATATTCAACCGTCCCATCGTTGGATGCATTATCAACGACAATGGTTTCAACAGGAAGATCTGATTCGCGCAATGATTGGAAACAACTGTCATACCATTGTTTTCCTTTAAACGTTACGACAATCACGAAGACCTTACAAACATCCATTCTCTTATAGTTTTTCAATGTTTTTCAACCATAATGGCTGCATGATAGAATGCTTAATGGCCATCTCTTCATTAAGTACATTGCCGACATGTTTTTCGTCAACAACCACATCAAAGCTCAACTCTGTCCCTTCAAAGGCATAGTTTTTCACACCAGCCTCTGCTACATCAAAAACAATACGGAATCCACCTGTAGAAAACGTATATTCAGGAATTTCAAAAACAAGTTCATACTCGCCCTTAGCAATATTGATTACTCCGCTTGTCTCATTAAAATCAGAGCGAGCAATCGGATAACCATACGAACTGAAAATATTGAAACCCAAAACCTGAGCGCGGGGAACCTCATTGATTCGCACTCTCATTTTTATGGTTATTATCGAAGAAGGATAATAAACGGCACCATCGCTTGAACTCACTTCCGCACTAAGCAGTTGCATTTTCCATTCCTGATGAATCTCTTCTGCTGTGTATGAATTCTGCCTAACTTTACCACTTTGATATCTTCCAATAGCTTCAGCAATGGTTCCATCGAAAGCAAGTTGACCTTTATCCAAAATAATGCCTCGACGGCAAAGCTGCTGCATGCTTCCCATATTATGGCTCACAAACAACACCGTTCTGCCTTCACCCTTACTTACATCTTTCATTTTTCCAATGGCTTTCTTTTGGAATTCGGCATCACCCACCGCCAAGACTTCATCCACCACAAGAATTTCCGGTTCCAGATGTGCAGCAACTGCGAAGGCTAAGCGCACCGTCATTCCTGACGAATAACGTTTTACAGGCGTATCAATATATTTCTCACAGCCAGAAAAATCCACTATTTCATCAAATTTTCGCGCGATTTCCTGTTTTGTCATGCCCATAATAGCCCCATTCATAAAAATATTCTCTCGTCCAGTCATCTCCGAATGAAAACCTGTACCCACTTCCAACAAAGATCCTATCCTACCTCGAGCGTTTATCATGCCTAGAGTTGGACCTGTAATTTTAGAAAGAATTTTCAAAAGCGTACTCTTACCTGCTCCATTTCTTCCAATTATGCCAACGACATCGCCTTGCTCCACCTTGAAATCAATGTCTTTCAAAGCCCACACATATTCGCTGTCTGCAGCCGTAGAGCGATCGTTAACCGAACCGATTTTCAGATACGGGTCTTCCTTGTGCATCACGTTCACCTTCCACCAACGGTCCAGGTCGTGGCTCAAGGTTCTTGTTGAAACAAGTCCCAAACGGTATTGCTTTGATATATTGTTAAATTCTATTGCTGTGGACATATTCTAATTATTCATATCTATATATTCATTCAATGTTTTCTGCAGGACTTCCCATGGAATCCTCCTGCTTCGATATTCCGCCACCATCGTTGAACTCGTGGAACGAGATAAAGCATACTCAACCACAGCCTGCCCTGGGGTCGCTTTCTGTTCATTTCATGTAGCGAACCTACAGCGAAGGTACAGCGAAGGTTCTTTTTACCGTTCAGCACGGATTGGATTTGTTAAAAAATCATGATAGGCAAGTCGGATTCCGTCCTCCAATTCGGTCTTGTAGGTCCAACCCAATTGTGCGGCTTTGCTGACATCAAGCAGTTTTCTCGGGGTGCCGTTAGGTCGTGTGGTGTCCCACTTGATTTCACCTTCATAGCCGACAATCTTGGCCACAAGTTCGGTGAGCTGTTTGATGGTGATTTCTTTGCCTGTACCGGCATTCACGGTTTCGTTGCCACTGTAGTTGTTCATCAAAAAGACACATAGGTTGGCCAGATCGTCCACATAGAGGAACTCACGCAAGGGTGATCCGTCGCCCCAGCAGGTGACTTCTTTCAACCCGTTTGCCTTGGCTTCGTGGAAACGGCGGATAAGGGCTGGGAGCACATGGCTGTGTTCGGGGTGATAATTGTCGTTGGGACCATATAAGTTGGTGGGCATCACGCTGATATAGTCGGTACCATATTGCCGATTCAAAAACTCGCAGTATTTCAATCCGCTGATTTTGGCCAGAGCATACGCCTCGTTGGTTTTCTCTAATTCGGAGGTGAGGAGGCAGCTCTCCTTCATCGGCTGTGGGGCCATGCGGGGGTATATGCAGCTGGAACCGAGGAATTCGAGTTTTTTGCAGCCATTTTGCCAAGCCGAATGTATCACATTCATTTCAAGAATCATGTTCTGATACATAAAGTCGGCCAAGGCATTTTGGTTTGCAATTATGCCTCCTACTTTGGCGGCAGCCAAAAAGACGTATTCGGGTTGTTCGGTAGCAAAGAAGTCTTCAACGGCTTGCTGATTACAGAGATCCAGCTCCGAATGTGTTCTAACAACCAAATTATGATATCCCTGACGTTGAAGTTCTCGCACAATGGCACTCCCAACCATGCCCCGGTGTCCGGCGACATAAATCTTTGAAAATGTATTCATCATAACTCCTGCCAACATGTTGGCGAAATCTAATTAATCTAGTTAATCTTTTATATTCAGATTGTTTGATAGAGACGGACAATAATAAGTATTGGTTACTTTTCGCATACCTTTAGCAAAGTCATACTCGCCAAAATTGATTAGCCAACCCATAGGCTTATTCATCAACTTAAGATATGTCCTTAATTGTTTATAATAAACATCTCGAATCTCTTCTACAGATTTAAGCTCAAGTATTAGTTGATCTTCTACCAATAAATCCAACCGAAAATCACTACTAATTTGTTGACCCTTATAGTTAATCTCAACAGGAACCTGTGACACTGTATTCAAACCTCTTAATTGCAACTCATACAACAATGCTTTTTCATAGACCGACTCAAGCAGACCAGGGCCTAATTCATTATAGACCTCCATGGCAGCTCCTCGTACCATGTATGACAATTGATCAATATTCATTTGCAATTAATTCGTGGCAATAATCAACAGATTCACAAGATTTTTCAGCTTTGCTGAAGGAGATTTATTTCACGATTCCTTTTTCAAGGTATTCTTCCAAATTCATTCTCACTTTGGCAGCCGCCCCCTCGGCAGCAACATGGGCCATATCCGATTTGACCATCAATTTGACCAATTGTTCAAATGAGGTCTTGGAGGGATTCCAACCCAGCTGTTTCTTTGCTTTTGCCGGGTTGCCCAACAAATTCACAACATCAGTAGGACGATAGAAGTCGGGAGATACCTCCACCACGACCTTGCCGGTAGCCTTGTCTATACCTTTCTCATTAGCTCCTTCGCCTTGGAACTCAAGTTCTATCCCAGCCTCATGGAAGGCCAACTGACAAAATTCTCTTACGGAATGCTGCTCGCCTGTGGCAATTACAAAGTCTTCGGGATGGTCATTTTGGAGAATCATCCACATACATTCTACATAGTCTTTGGCATAACCCCAGTCACGAAGACTGGAAAGGTTGCCCAGGTATAATTTATCTTGCTTGCCTTGGCGTATGCGGGCTGCAGCAAGAGTTATTTTGCGAGTGACAAAAGTCTCGCCACGTCGTTCACTCTCGTGATTAAAAAGTATACCATTGCAGCAGAACATATTATATGCCTCACGATATTCTTTTACAATCCAATATCCATACAATTTTGCTACTGCGTATGGGCTGTAAGGGTGGAATGGGGTATCCTCGTCCTGAGGAACGGCCTCTACTCGGCCATAGAGTTCAGAGGTGCTGGCCTGATAGATGCGGCAGGTCTTCTCCAAACCGCAAATACGGACAGCCTCAAGGATTCGCAACACACCGGTAGCATCTACATTGGCAGTATATTCGGGCGAGTCAAAACTTACTTGCACATGACTTTGGGCTGCAAGGTTGTAGATTTCATCGGGACAAACCTTGGCTATGACCTGGTTGAGTCCAAGAGAGTCACCGAGGTCACCATAATGAAGATGGAAATGGGGCTGTCCTTCCAAATGAGCAATACGCTCACGATAGTCCACCGAAGAGCGACGAATAATGCCGTGAACCTCATATCCTTTTTCTAAAAGGAACTCAGAAAGATAACTTCCATCTTGACCTGTTATACCGGTAATTAAAGCTTTCTTCATTTAATCACTATATTCAAGTTTAATTCTTCAAATACTTTTTATTTCGCTTACTTTCAGGCGTAACATCAATCAAAAGACCATTCTCTATCAGGTAAATGAATATAAAGTTTATAATGTCCCAAGAAATCAATTTTTAGAACCCACCTTAAGCAATATACCCTTCCAATTTGCATTTTCCTACAAATTCGGCAAGTGAATCGATAAACTCTTTTGCGTTCATGAAATAACTTGGATATGCTGAAAGCAACTCCTGCATGTCTATTACCGAAACCAATAAAGCTGCTGAATCCGTGCCTTGAATGTTCCTTTCCAGTTCTGAATACAGTTCGTTGGCGGTAGCCTTATCGGTTTCTGCAAAATGGCGATAATGGACATTCTTTTGCTGTGTATCAACCAACAAGACCACATAGCCTCTCTCAAATGTTTGGGATTCAACCACACTAATGGTGCCCACCAAAGCCCTCAATCGGTCTACAAAGCGATGCTCCGAATCCATTCTTGCGTATGCCACACAATAATCTTTCTCCGCATATTGAACAAAATCTTCACTTACAGGCAGATTTTCTTTCTTTGCAAAAACAGCACTCACCAGTTGGAAGAACTCCTGCCAAGCAACATTACCTACACCTGCCTTCAAAGCCGATTTGGAAATCAATTCTGCCGTTTCAACAGCTGTTGCCCAACTATGCTGAAGTTTTGTCCTCAGTTGTAATTCAACTCTCTTTCCATCAAAGCTTTCATCTTCAGAATGATATTTGAAAACGAAGTGAATACTCCTATATCCGCTGGATTTTGGCGATTGAACGTAATCGTATGGATGTCGGTCGAGTTCAAAACCATCAAAATTTGCTTCTGAAACCAACTTCGATGCTTGAAACAACGACTGAGTATCTTCAAAAACAAATCTCGCACCTCCAATATCCTGCAATCCCCCCAAACACATGCCTGGATTATGGTTAAGTTTGGCAATAATGGATGTCATTCTTTTGAGCCGTTGAGAAGAAAAAGCGAAATGAACATCTCCTGCTTCAAAAAGCGCATTCACTTGCACAATGAGGTTTGCCAACACTGGAAGATGGTCTTCCCTCCAATTGTCTATGACCGTCTTGGCCTCCGACCATTGAAGTAAGTTGGCAGGATTTTTTTCCACCAACAACTTTCCAGCAATGTTTATTTTATTTCTTGAATACCTCATAACGCAAAACAATCATTCCTCATGCGAAAGGAGGGAGACGATTCGTTGTAAGAAGGCGACGAAGGGACCTTCGGTGAAGGTTATGCCGAGTTTCCAACGATTGCGGAAGAACTTGGACAAGCGGGATTCTTTGGCATTATTGCCGGCAGAGAATACGTCTTCGAGGATGCGTTGCTCAAGGTCGGCATCATTGCTGCGAGGCAAGGATACGAAGGTATAATGAAAATTATCTTCAATCAGCGCCATGACCGCCCCAAGAAAGCGGTGCATATTGTAACGCTGGCAAAAATCAAGCACTACCTGCCATTCCACATCGCCCTCATGTTTGCGAACAAACATCATCCAGTCGCAAAAGATGCGCAAAGTGATTCGATTTACTGCAAAATGGCACGAGGTGTGGCGAATAAGGAAAAGCGCGTCGAAAGTGGGCGTGCCGAAGTACTGAAGCATCTCTCGCTCATATCGACGGTTGGAAAAATATTTATAGTGGTTGAGAAGGTGGTAATGGTTCTCAAACTTGACTTTATCGATCGTGTAAGTAGTATGATGATGATGATCGCGACAGATTTTGACTCCCAGATGTTCCTCCACCAACTTGTCGCCTTGTTCCCATTGCCGGCCTTGATAAATATCCACATCAACATAAGACCGCAACTGGGGTTGGGGATAACAAGCACAAATGCTGTCGCCTTTCAAAATATAGGTATCAACCCCATGCTCGGAGAAGAACTTCGTCAGTTTCTGCGTCATCAAATGCTTGCGCGTAGTATCGTCGATAGTCTTCTGCATCTCAGCCATCCAAGGAATACGGACAGCACGCGGAGGCCACATCTCTTCGGGCAAACGCTGAACAGCATCCCACACCAAAGCGGCCACACATTGCCGCATCGACTCATGAAAAAGCCCATCCCATTCCTCCGCCGTGATTGAGGCATAATCCGCCTCAACAAGCGGCTCATCAAACAGCGTCGCACGGAGAAGAGAACAAAGGATATGACTATTCGATAACATCAGACAGTGTCCATAAAGGTCTTCTGAACCTTGTTGAAGATAAGGATGCCCAAGAACAACAGCACCGCCATAAAGGCAAAACTATATGCCAGCCAGCCCCATCCGATAAACTCGCCCACACCCAGAGCCCCATATTTGAAGGTCTCGATGATAGGCGTAACAGGGTTAATGCTCATGATGGTGGCCAAATCCATGCCCATCACCACCTTGCCTCGCACCTGGCTCAAAGGATAGACAATAGGTGTGGCATACATCCACAGCGAAACTATGAAAGAGAAAAGTATCTGCAAATCACGATACTTGGTAGTCATGGAAGAAATAAGTATGCCGAACCCCAGAGCCAAACCCGCAATCATCACAATCAAGAATGGGAAAAGCAGCAAGTACCAATTGGGTGCAGCATTACAACCGATAAATGCATAAACAATATACACCACAATGAACAGCCCCAACTGGATGCTGAAACGCACCAAATTGCTGATAGTGCGTTCCAAAGGCATAATGAGGCGTGGGAAATAGACCTTGCCAAAGATGCCCGAATTTTCCACAAAAGTGTTGGAAGTCTTGGTCAGGCAATCGGAGAAATACTGCCATATACAAGTACCTGCAAGGTAGAACAGCGGTTGCGGAGCCCCATCGGTGGGTATGCCCGCAATACCGCCAAAAACCACCATATACATAATGACCGTCATAGCCGGCTGAATAATCCACCACAGCGGACCCAAAACGGTTTGCTTGTAGCTTGTGGTGATATCACGGCGGACAAACAAGGTGAGCAAATCGCGATAGTCCCACAACTCCTTGAGATTGACCTCAAACAGTTTGTTGCGCGGTTTGATGACCGTTGTCCATTCTTCTGCTGAATTGTTAATTTGTTGCTTCGAATCGTTATTCATGATTTCGTTTAGTTTATAACTTCATCAAGCGCTCTTGCGGCGTTTGAAGATGATATTCCACATAATGCCGAAAAAGTAGCGGATATCGGTAAGCAGCGGATGCTTCAGGTAAGCCTCGGTGTAACGTCGCTCCGAGTCCTCAATCTCCTCTATAGTTTCGGGTATCTTCTTCTCGTAGTAAAACGGCGGGAGCAAACCAGGTTTGACCTTGATGCGCAGCTGCTGCATCTCGGGCGAATAAAGGCTGTAGTAATGCCTCGACAGCGGGCGGACACCCACCAGTTTCAACTGACCCTTGAAAATATTGAGAATCATCGGTAACTCATCCAGCCAGGTCGACCTCAACAGCTTTCCCCAGCTATTGATACGGTAGTCGTTGGCAAACTTGCCGCCCTCCTTCAAATCGTTATACTTGTAGATATAATTCTGGATATACTCCGAATACGGATGCATGGTGCGGAACTTATACACACCTATCATCTGACCATATTTGCCCACACGGTTGAGCTTGATAATCGGCCCCTCACTCGGAGTGTCGTCCACAATGGGGTCCTTTATTTTGTGTAGCAAGAGGAAGAACTCGCCATAGCGGAACTCCTCATCCAGCACCTCAAAACCGGCACGATAGGCCCTGCCCATCAGCTCCACACGGTGGAACGTACGGTCCTTGCCCCCAGTAATGCCGAAATAAATCTTCTGAATGCCCCGCACCCGAGGACAGACACGATGCCAAAGATAATGGAAGAAATAGACAACATACCCAATACCCTTGGGGTAACGCTGCAAAACCGACTCCTTCTTCAACTTCGCCGTGCGACTATGGCACCACATATAGCCGCCCGTTGCAAGCAGTTCGTTGCAAGCAGCCAGATAATCGTCAAGATAAATAATCGTATTCAGCGGGCGCTTGATAGCCAGGCAATTGATATTGCGGCCTCCAAACCTCTCGTGCAACATCTTGGCAGACGAAACAACAAAATCGGCCACCACCGTAGTCTCGCCAAACTCGTGCTGATGATCCCTCAACCACAGCAGCGACTCCTTCATCGCCGAAGTCTTTGTGCTCTCGAACAACCTCCGCATATCATTGTCGCGAATAACGGAAGCATCGCCCGTATCGGTAATACGGGCAGTCTTGGCATCAGGCTGCTCGACGAAATCAATCGACGGCTCAAACTGCAACGGAAACAAAGGCTTTCTCATTTTTCGGTCTCGCTGCTAACAATTTCCAACAAATCGGGATGAATATACGTTGTGGCCACTGCCACAATGCCCTGCAAACTCACCACCAAACGGCGGTCCTTCTTAATGCGCTTGATATGCCCCTCGATGCCCTTAAACGGACCCGAAATGACCCTCACCCTGTCGCCCTGATGATACTCAGGCCTATCGTCGCCCAAAAAAGTTAGCCCCGACTGGCCCGACGAAGTGACGAAAATAAAAATCTCCATCTCTCGGTCGGCAATAGCGGTAGGGCGATGCGTCTCGCGGTTGCCATAGACAAACATCTTGCCAAAAAACTCCTCCCGAAAAGCGGCAAGATAATCCTCCTCACAATTCACAAACAACAACGAAGTGATAAGATCCTTCGGCGGCAGATAATGCCTCACACCGTCCTCCTCCAGCTTCTCGACCAAAGGGGCGGTCTTGTTGAAAAAAACACGTGCGGCATACCAAGCCATAAAAAATAATATATATAAAATAACCCAAATCCTCCCATGCAACACACACATGGAGGACACCAGAGGCTCGTTAGTCGTTTAGTTCTAACTGACGCATACTCCTATCCAAGAGCATATTACGCTGCCTCTTGCCGCCGAATGGGCACATTCAACAGCAATGCAAATATACAAAAAAAATCTTTACAAAGCAAAAAAAACTGACTTTTTTCACCCCAATAATCCCCCTTCGATTGTGCATAACTTTTTTTCGCAACACAACAAAGTAATGTCCAACCGAGACACTTGGAATCCTACAATTTGTCCCATGCAATTTTTTTATGCTGCCAAACACAATAATCTTCCAAAATATGCGTTATTAAAAAAAATATTTATTTACAAAATCGTATATGAAAAACAAAGTAGCCAGAACCGGAGACACGACCTCCTATGATCGATTAGGTAAGAAAGTGACACGCAAACGCTTCAATGACGTCGGCAACCCTTCCAAGAATCTTGTGCAGGACGCCAATCGTCGACGCTGGATGAATGTGATGAACCTCTGGCGGGCGTGGGACAACATCTCATGGAAACCCCGTTATCAAACCAAAGGACCCGGAAAAACCAACTACAACGTCTTCACCGCCCTTGCCATTCAAGGAACCGACATCTATCTGCCGAAGAAGGAGGCCCTGAATACCGCCTGTGTGCTGGTGCCCCTCACCATCTCCAACGGCACACTCCCGACCATCGACACCAAGTTCGACGGCACAGGCGTGCGGTCGGACATCAACGTGGGAAATCTGGCAATCGGTCCCGACACCAAGATTAGCGAACTCGCGCGAGCCATCCTGTCCAACAATCAGAACTTCCAGAAAGGCGACATCCTCACCTTCGTCTCTGCACGACAGGAGATATGGCCTCCGTTCGATTATCCTCACGTCAGTTTCAGCAGCTGCTCGCTTCCGCTGGATACGCACGACGATCGCCCGCTCTCCGTGCTTCAGCACAGCGCAGAAGCTTTCTGCGTCCGTGAAGGATTCCTCGCCTCCACTATTGCGGAAGGCGCCTGCACATGGGTGCATGAGCGCCAAGGAGGAGAAGACGGCAAAGATCAGCCCTATTATTCCACCCAAACCTTCTGGTGCAGCAACGATGAGATGATAAACCGGTATCATAGCCAAGCGGCCCTCGATGCCTCCATCGAAAGCTACAAACCGCTGCCAGACACCGAGTTCCTCACACCCGACCCCCAGCCGGAGGACCTAGCCGGCAAGCTGCCCCTGCACGAGAAGAGAAATAAGGGAAAAGAATAAGCTTCTCCCTCTATTCTCCCAACGTTATGGTATCGTTATCGTATTCTTATGGTATCGTTATGGTATCCGGGATACCATAACGATACCATAACGATAGGATAACGATACCATAAGGATACCATAACGATCGAAGAAGCAACGACGGATAATGAGAGTTGGTTCGTAACAACATCCTTAAGGTGGGTTCTATAAATTCAACGTATGAAGATAATGAAAAATAAAATACTTTTCTGCGATTTCGGGCGTTTTCCGGCATCTTGCTGTTTATCACTCGGTCACGTAGCCCGCTACGCTTCCTCGTTCTGCACAGCAATCTGC
>JAZUIX010000002.1:0-7196 GCA_045642445.1 Bacteroidales bacterium
TCTGTGATTTTGGCCGTTTTTGGTCATCTTGCTGTTTGTCACTCGGTCATGTAGCCCGCTACACTCCCTCGTTCCGCTCAGCAATCTGTTCCAAAACCAACTCAAAATCCCAAGAAATCAATTTATAGAACCCACCTATAAGGAAAGGAATGTCCCTCTTAACTTCTATCCAAGCCACTCAGAAAAGGAACGTCCTTCTTAACTCTTAATTCTTAACTCTTAACTAAAACAATGTTCTACTACTACCTCCTCATCATCAGCCTTGTGGCCGTCATACTCTTCGTCTTCGACAAGAACGCGGCCAAACACCAGCGTAGGCGCATACCCGAGAACGTGCTGCACGCAGCCGAGCTCCTCGGCGGAGTCTTCGTCATCATCCCCATGATGTACCTCATCCGCCACAAAAACCGCAAAGCCCCCTACTTCCTGGTCACCTACCTCATCCTCGCAGCATGGCTCGTAGCCCTCTACTTCATCTTCCACAAAATACCCTTCCTCGCACACTAATTATGCAACATAGCGCCAAACAAAGGTGTGAGCAGTCCAAGACTCTCACACCTTTTTCAACACCATAACACTCATACATATCAACCAATTAGCGGCATTTTCACCCCAAAAACCACATACATGGCACAACAACGAGCCAAAAATGAGAAAAAACCGCCCTCTCCGACACCATTTTGCAAGACACAACGCCACCAACGGCACAATAATACGCAAATATAAACAAATGTATATCAATAATATAAATAATAAAATCACAAATAACTGCAAATAAATTTTGTCATATCAAGAAAAACTCGTATCTTTGCACCCGAAATAAACAAAGAACTGCCGCATTCGTCTAGTGGTCCAGGACAACTGCCTCTCACGCAGTAGATCATCAGTTCGACTCTGATATGCGGTACAAAGGAGACCTCGGAAAGGTCTCTTTTTTTTTTGTGTCTGATATCTCAGACTAGTGAATTGTGACTAGTGAATTGTGACTAGTGAATTGTGACTAGTGAATTGTGACTAGGAAGGCGGCAGCCCAATTCTCAATTTTCAATTCTCAATTCTCAATTAATAAAAGGCGGCAGCCCAATTTTCAATTCTCAATTTTTCATTAGTGCCAGCCGTCCTTGCCGCCGATTAGGCGAATAGCAAGGACATCAATAAAATAATACCAGCGTTTTCGTTAAGCCGAGAGCGGAGGGAAAGCTTGCTTTCACTATGCCGAGGCGAGAAAATGTCTGTTGCGAAGAAACAAACAGTTATTTGTGTTCTCTTAAAAAGCCGTGATGTTGATTTATAACACAAATAATAAGGACTTTATGTGTATGGATGATTTTGCCATTCGCGTAATCCGCGGCAAAATCTTGGGCATCCGCGAGCATTTGTCGGAGATTGACATCGACGTCCCCTGTTTTGGTTTTAGTTATTGATGTTTTGTTAAGCCTTTATCAGGCAACAAAACGAGGGGTGAGGTTTTTTAGTTTCGTAACACAGGTAATTCGTCTCATACCGGAATGCAGTTCTTAACTCTCAACTCTTAATTCTTAACTAAATGCCGGCTCCCGCCCAATTCTCAATTTTCAATTCTCAATTAATAAAAGGCTGCCGCCCTCCCAGTCACAAATCACAAGTCACAAGTCACTTTTTTTAATACATCTAAAAAAAATCGTAAATTGCAGATGCAAAATTCAGAACGAAACACGAGAACCTATTTTTTCGCTTTGGTCATCAAGCTGGAAAGAGTGCGAATGAGAGGCACAGCTGTTTGGTTGGCTATTGAGGATGTCAAATCCGCAATATCCCAATAATATTGCTTTAGTTCCTTCTGAACCCCTGCAGGGTCTATGGAATATACAAAGTAGAAATCCGAATGAGGTTCTGAGGGATATCCTTTTTTGACCAAATCTGCTTTTGAAAACAGCCGTGGTCCTCCCGTTTTCAGTTTCAATAGTTCGATGGATTTTCCACCTCCATGCAGTAGCAGATATTTGGCTTCGAGTGCCCCTGTCTCAAGGTGTAGCGACCCATTGCCTGTCCCCATTCTCATATTATAAAGTCCATTCTTCTTCACCCAAGCATAATGTTTTGGGGGACAAAAGCCCACAATCACATATTCGTTCGCAACTCCTTCGGGCATATAGGCTGTTTCGCCCAATCCGTATTTCGGGTCCGAGAGATCTACATTCAAGTGCTCAAGTTTCGGGGTCACATAGAACACATGTTTCAGCGTATCCAGCAACTGCTCGTTTTCCTCTTTGGCCTTAGGGTTGCTGCTCAATGCAAGCGAATATATTGAGTCTTCGTTGTCGCTGGGTAACGAAAACACCTTGCCCAACACATCTTGAAAATGCAGTTTGAAATATTTTTGGTCAAAACCCTTCACGCGGGGTTTGATAGCGTAGAAGTCATATTCTTTCTCAAGCAGTGACTGCACATGTTCTTTGAACAAATTGCGCACCTTCTTTCTCCATGCCTCCGTATTGCTTGTATTGTTGCGGGCATAGAGCGAGAGCACAAAAAGAAAGTTCACATCATAGTGGCTCAACAGGAACGTGTCACGGTCAAAAAGTCGGTTCTCAAACTGACTGCTACGATACACGTTTTGTCCATCATGGAGTTTCAGCCCATCAAAGACATAGTCCAGTTTGTCAAAATCCACCCAGGCACTTATAAAGAAGTTAGGAATCACATTATATCCCTCCGTCTTCTCATCACGCAACTTGATTTTGTACCTGCTGTCCACCCTGTCATCATCCTTGTGGTCAAAACTCCACTGTATCACATTGTGGGCATAAGTGTATTGCTTGTGTATAGACTTTTCACCCAAAGTGTTTCCATTCTTATAATATTTCGAGTCGCCGATATAGTACACCTCTTTCTGCTCCTTCGATGGCAAGATGATGTCGTTCAGCCACAAGTGGTCCACAATCTTTCCGTCCTCCTGATTCTTCAACCCTTCGGGCAAAAGGCTCGCATCCGTACCCACCAATCTGTCTATTATGGCCTCAAATACGATGTTGAAGTCTTTTACCAGCAAATATTCCCGCTCATCACATTCAATGTTGATTTCCTTGCTTTGGTCGAAGAAAGCATAGCACAGTTCCCACAAATATAGCGCCTTGTCCGAGAAATATTTGTACTTGATCTGTTTCAAACGAGTCTTTCCAAATCCGTTCAGATATGACTTGAATTTCTCCCCTGTGATCAATGGGAAATTCACATTCATCATCACTGGGAATCCATACGCATCATGAATGTGCTGCAGAATAGAGAAGTATATAATCAGCAGTTCTTCATCAAAATTAATCTGCTTCTTCTTGTTCTCAGGGTTCAAGTATATCGGAGTTCCCTGTTGTATGATGGCCTCACTCTTGGCAATAGTCCTTGTCCAGTTGATTTTGTTGTAGCCCGAATGAATGTTTTTCAGCACAAAGAAGAAAAAATCCTGATTCTCGCGGTTGAATTTCTGAATGGCCAGCAATATATCCAGAAAAGTGTTGCTCTTCTTCAAACGTCCCTTGGCCATCTGCTGCATCTGCTGTTGTAGCACGATGCTGGTGTCCACATCTTTTGAGTCGCGGAACACCTCGATAGCTCTGTATATCCACACCGACAGCTCGTAGATGAAATCATGCTCCTTCTTCTTCAGCCTTTGCTGCTTGTCCAAATGGATAATGTCCTCGGGGTCGTATTTTCCAAAAGCCCTTCCGTTTTCATCCATCAGCACCTTTGGCAGAATAAACACACAGTCCTTCAACTTGGGGTTATAGTAATAGCCCACATAGTTCACACTTACCTTCCCCTCGATGTCCTGCAGGGTCGATATACCGCCCAAAACATCGTTCACCTTTTGTGCCTGATACTGGTGTTGTTCTATAAGGATGTGCATCTGCTTTATCTTCCTCTGGCAAGTTGCCAGCAAGTTAAATCGTTTTTCTTATATTGTTGAATTTAAATTACTTTTGTCGTTTTTGTCAATCTCTTTATGTGCCTCTGGCAAGTTACCGGCAAGTTAAATTCCTTTTATTCGCTTTTTCAGATTTTCCAAAATGGTCTTCACATGGTCGGTATTAATATCGCCCTCCTGTGTAAAGAAATCTCTAAAAGGAATAATCTTCCCATTCTCATCCCGCAGGAAATTTCGATCCAAACCATAATCCTTAAACACATCGTTGTAGAGGTAGAACAGCACCTTGTTTACAAACATCTCCGCGTCTACAACCCCATCCTTGGCCTTACAGAAATAAAAGCCCAACTGTTTGTCTTCCGAGTTGGTGGTTTCAAATATTTCCGTATTGACGGCTTCCAAAAACTCGCTCCAGCTATAATCCGAATCTCCCATCTTTACAATCCAATTCTCCTTGCGGGTATTGATGGGCACATACTTCCAACTCCAGCGGCGTTTGAAGGCCGAATCTATGGGGAAGAGGCTTTGGTCGCTTGTGTTCATCGTGGCCCAAATGTGCAGGTTCGATGGGATGATCATGCCCACACTCTCGTCATATTTGTCTTTCAACACCGCTTTCAGATAGTCGTTCAAACTGCTGTCGGGTTTTACGGGGTATTCCGAAACGCCCTCTTTTCTGTCCAACAGCTGGAAGATGTCTCCAAAAATCTGTGCGCAGTTGCCTCTGTTTATCTCCTCAATCACCAATGCCACAGGTTCGTCGGTTTGATATGCTCTTATGTAGGCCTTGATGAATGCCTGGGGCTCAAAACCATAGGTTATTCTCTCCTCTGTTATCTCCTCGTTAGTGATAGGGTCAAGCACAGCCCTCCCAGCCATATCGCGCAACACCGCCTGTTCTTTCTTCGGCTTGTAGCATCCCACAAAGGTGGAGTAGTCGCTATCGGGATGGAACGTGGTGCGAAAAACATTTTCATCAGGCATCCCATCTGTCAACTCTTTCACACCATGAGATTTTCCCGTTCCAGGTGCTCCATACCATATTTGCTGGAGAGGGAGGTTCGATAGTGTTCTTTTTGACCGTGAGAAATTATCAAAAAAAGATTTTTTATCGGTTCTATCAATTATATCCATCATGATTTGTTTATAGTTTGGGACTAACGAAATAATTTCATTTTTTACTGTAAGTACTCTTGAGTATTTATTTACTAAATTTGTGACAATATCCAAATTCCCCATGGGGTCATGAAAGATGTCTTGCAGCACATCTACGAATTTTGCTGAATTTCCATTCTTTTCAAGATATTCGATTATAGATTTGATAAGATAGACAGGTTCGTCCAATCCCTTTAAACTACGGGTGAATGGATTTGGTACATAATAGTGCTGTATCCAATAGTATAGATATTGTTCTGCTTCGTCCTCAGTAATATCATGATTAAATCTTGGGAAATATGAGTTATCATCTTCAAGATAAAGTCCCAATTGACAGGCAAGTTGATATGGGGTATGAAAAAAATCATCCCCCATTATTTCCCTAAATTGATTTGAAGGCATCTCTTCGTGCGGTAAATTGTTTACTAATTCGCAAACAGTCTTAGGGGTCGCATTTCTCCATCTACAAATTATATCAGCCATTGCTTCCGTATTTAGTTATGTCTAACTGTTTTAAAATGGCAATAAGTACATCTACAACGATGCTGTTTCCTGCCTGTTGGTACATTGAAGTATCAGAGACGACAATTTTAAAAGAATCCCTAAAACCCATTAACCTCAAACATTCTCGTGGTGTGAGTTTTCTGATTCTTCCTTTAAAAGTCACATAGTTGTCTACTCCTGCTCTGTGCATTTTGTGCATGGATTGTAGCAGTGGGCGTGCAACATCTAAATCTGTCTCGGTTGAGGTTTTAAAATTCTTCGTTCCTTCAGCAAGCACATATTTTGCTACCTTCTCAGAAAGGTAGTATTTTTCCTCCACATCTTTTACATCGAAAACAAATTCATCAAACGCCTCATCTGAGGGTGTGATTTCAGAATCAGGATGGTATACGAAATCTCCATGCCAATTGAATTGTTGGTTTCTCTTTTGACATAGAGCAACATCGCCATTTATCTGAGTATAACTTTTTTCTCGGTTTTTATGACTTGTAACAAACTTTATCCCTTTTTCTTTGAGAAAATATTTAGTATCTATGTAATCCTCTAAGAAATCATACATTTTGTATTCTAACGGAACAGGTGCTGGATATTCAAATTCCGTGCGATTTTTGAATCCAAGGCAGTATACTCGCTCACGATGTTGGGGGATACCATAATCTTTGCTATTGAGGACTCGGAAATATACTTGATAACCCAAATCTTCAAAAATGTCATGCATTACATTCCATGTCCTACCATTGTCGTGAGAAAGTAATCCCTTTACGTTCTCAAACAAAAATAATTTTGGTTGGGTTTCTTTTATCACTCTTGCAAAGTCGTAAAACAAAGTACCTCTTGCATCTTCAAATCCCAATCTATGACCGACCATTGAAAATGCTTGACAGGGAGCACCACCAACGATAAAATCGACTTTCCCTTTATATTTGGTAGCATCAAAATCTCTTATATCAGTAAACCAATCTTCTTCTTTAACCTGGTAATTTGCAAAATAACTCTTTTTGCATTTCTCATCAATATCGCCAGCAAAAACAATTTGGTGGTTTATCTTTAGTCTTTGAAAAGCATGTTCAATCGCACCAATACCGCTGAATAAAGTACCAAGACGGATGGTTGAATCGGGGTTTGAAAAAGACAAATCTCTCCAACATGGTCCTTGAGAAACAGGAGCTTGCTCCAGGTGTCTAAACTGGATTTCACTGGCTCTTTTTTTGACTATGCTTTTTACCGCTTTGATTTTGTCAGTTTCTTCAGATATGTCTTTTTTTGTTGAAGCCATGCTTATTTCTTCAATAAGCGTGGGGGCTAATGCAAAAATGCTGTACGGGCCGTAGGAAAGCCTGCTTAGATAATGCAATAAGTCGCCCACGCTGTGATTAAATTCTCTTTTTCACAACGAGACGGTCGATACATCATCTCCTAAGCCTATTGATTTCCTACGTCTGTACAGCGAAAGGATGACGACTTTCTCTTAGTCATTGGCTTGGGTGTTCACACCCAAACGTATATTAATAACTCTCTTTTCCGTTTTTTATTGTTGTTTTTTCGTTTTTTTTCTTCTTTTGAGTCAAGTTTTTAAAATAATATTACATTTCAAAGTTTTGAATTAAAAACAGATATGGCACGGGAATGCTGACTT
>JAZUIX010000003.1:0-9268 GCA_045642445.1 Bacteroidales bacterium
GAGGATTCCATGGATTTCCTCACCCCCGATATGGAGGACGAAGAGGCCCCGGGTCCCGGCCCTGTGCCTCCCGCCGAGGAGTACACGCTGACCCTCGCCCTCGACCCCGAGGATGCCGGCACCTACACCGTGAACGGTGAACATGCCGAGGTGGGCGAATACACCTATCCCGCCGGTACGGAACTGCAGATCCACTTTGATGCCGCTTCCGGCTGGAGCTTCGGCGGCTGGAAGAGTGGTGAAACCGACCCCGACATCACGGTCGTCATGGACAGCGACAAGGAGGTTGAGGCCGTCGTGCTCGAAGACTGAGCGCTCGCTTAGTTAAGAGTTAAGAGTTAAGAGTTAAGAACGACATTCCTGTATGAAACGAATGACCTGTGGCTCGAAACGAAAACTAAGGCACTCCTGAATTGAGAATTGAGAATTGAAAATTGAGAATTGGCTGCCGCTATACTCTTTATTCATTCTTGATTCTCAATTCTGCATTTTGCTCTCGCTGCCAAAGCAATACCCATAAATAACTTTTCAACGAAAATGACCGGGAATATCCGTGAACGACCATAAAAATTTTTTTCGAAAATTCACGGGCATTTGCGGGCATTCGCGTTTATAAAAATATTCTCGGAAATTCGCGTTTACTAAATCTTTCACAGGCATTTGCGTTACGCTTATCCGCATATAGGTGATTGTCTGAAAAAGTTGCCTTACGGCAAGAAATAAAGCCCACTATCGAGGGGAAATAGTCTGCCCCTTCGGGGGAAATAGGGTTGAGGAAATATTTTGCTGACATTAACACCTCGTTGCGGATAATCATTTTATTATCCTTTCAAAGGGGTCAGCCTTTGATTTGGATGCGGAAACCTTCGTCGAGGAGGGGTTGGACGAGGCGGGTCATCTCGTCGACGGAGAATTTCTCGAGACCTTGCGCGGGTGTGGGTCGGTCGATGGTGTAAACCATTATTTCGCGGGGACGGAGGAGGCGCACTATACGCATCCAGCCGTCGAGGACTTCGGGGCTTGCGGAGTCGAAGCCGTACTCTGCGCTGCGGAGCATCATGGTTTGGAGGACGAAGTTGCCGTGGAACTGTTTGAGGGCTTCGACGGTGCGATCGACGTCGTAACCCGGGGCGGGCTTGTTGATGCGCTCGGCGAGGTCGTTGGTGGGGGCGTCGATTTTCATGATGGGGTTGTCGACCTTGGTAAGGGCCTGGAAGACGGCGGGGATGTGGACACGGGTGGCGTTGGAGAGGACGGACACTTTGGCCGTGGGGGCGTAAAGGTCGCGCAGGGCAAGGGTGTCGTCGATGATTTGCGGAAATTCGGGGTTGAGGGTGGATTCGCCATCACCCGAGAAGGTGAGGGAGTCGACCTTGGTGCCTTCGTGCTGGAGGCGGAGGAGCATACGCTCGAGGTCGGTGCGCACTTTGAGTGCGGAAGGTATCACGGTGTCGTTGCGGCCATCCTTGTTCCAGCCACATTCACAATAGATGCAGTCGAAGTTGCATATTTTGCCTTTTTCGGGCATGAGGTTGATGCCAAGGGAGGTGCCGAGACGACGGCTGAAAATAGGACCGAAAACAGTTTCTTCACGAATCATAGCAGGGGTAAATCAGATGACCGTATCGCCAAAACTGACGGTATCGGCGTTGTTGCGGGTGGGTGACAGGGAGTCGATTTTTTGGAGATTGTGTATTTTTTTGATCATCTCGGTGGAGGCAGGGCCCTGCTGCTGCTCACGTTCGCGGGCTTTGGGGTTGACCTGGTAGTTGATCATGGAGATGATGAGGTAGGCGGCAAAAGCAAACATCAGGATACCGCAGCATTTGTTGGTGATGTTGAGGAGTTTGGCGGTGATGATGCGCTGAAGCAACGAAGCGGCCTTACATTTGAGCACGTCGAGGCCGAGGGTGGTGCCCAGCACACCTATGAAGAAGATGTAGCGCTCGGAGACGGTGAGGTTGAGTTCGCCGGTCATGAGGGCGAGCACAGATACCCAATAAATCCAGATGAGGGGATTGACGAAGTTGATGATAAAGCCCTGGATGAAAATGGTGCGGCGGCGAGGTTCGTTTTCGCGGCTCTCAAATTTGATGCGCGACTCTTTGCCTTCGAGCGTGGTGACGTTTTTGCGGAAATAGCATATACCCATAAACGCTATGACAGCACCGCCGATGGTGGCAACGTAGGGATTGTGAAGCAGCTCAAAAAGGTCGACGTTGCGGAAGACGGTGAGCATAAGGAAGACAATGATGATATCGCCCGCGCTAACGCCGAAAGCAAAGGGATAGGACTTGTGGAAGCCGTATTCGATGCTGGTGCGCAACTGAGAAAAGAAGGCAGGGCCGAAACTGAAGAACAGAGACAGCGCGATACCGCAGATTATGCCATAGACGAGTTCCATTATTATGCTTCAAAAAGTTTGCAAAATTACTAATAAATTATGACATACGAAAACAAATTAATTCTATTTAAGAGTATTTTTGTATTTTTGCACAAAAATATACCGAAAAAGAATATGCCGAAAATCAACAAAACAAATGCCGCAAGGCTTTTGGATATGCAGAAAATAAGCTATGAGCTAATACCTTACGAGGTGGATGAAAACAATCTGGGTGCCGAACACATCGCGGAACAGTTGGGCGAGGATTTGAATCAAGTTTTCAAAACCATCGTGCTGCAAGGCGACAAAAACGGCCATTTTGTGTGCGTGATACCGGGTTGTGACGAGATTGATCTCAAAAAAGCAGCCAAGGCAACGGGCAACAAAAAATGCGACCTGATAGCGATGAAAGAGCTGCTGCCGCTGACGGGTTATGTGCGTGGTGGTTGCAGCCCCATAGGGATGAAAAAGCCGCTGCCCACGTTTTTCCACGAGAGCGCCATCACATTCGACCACATCTATGTAAGTGCGGGAGTGAGGGGACTTCAATTCAAGATTGCCCCCAAGGACATTATCGATGCAGCCAAAGGTATTGTGGCTGATCTAACTCTTTGAGGCGATATACTGGCGGCAGACACCGAAGGTGTAGGCACGGTGCTCAATATGGTCAAAACCCGCCTGGGCAAGGATGGGCACAAACTGATCGGGCTTGGGAAACCGCAGGATGGAGGCAGGGAGATACTCGTAAGCCTCACGGCTGCCCGACACCAAGCCCCCTAACCAAGGGATGATGCGGCAGGCATAAATTTTATAGCACCAAAGAAGAAACGGATTGTCGGGGTAAGAAAGTTCGAGGATGAGGAGACGGCCCTGGGGCTTGAGCACACGGTAGATCTCTCGCAATGCGACATCGCGGTGCTGATAGTTGCGTATGCCGAAGGCTATGGTTACCACATCAAAAGAGCCATCATCAAAGGGAAGTTGCTCGGCATCGGCTTGAAGAAGAGTACAACGAGTGAGGTCGAGTTTTTGTTCCGCCACAGACATCATCTTGGTTGAGATATCGATGCCCGTGAGACGGCTCTGGGGGTGCGCCAAGCGTAGGATATCGGCAGCCATATCGCCTGTGCCCACAGCTTCGTCGAGGAAGCGTTGGCAACGATGATTGTCCACTACCTGTTTCACCGCCCTACGACGCCACAAGCGGTCGATGCCGAGGGTCATAAGACGGTTCATCTTGTCGTAAGTCTTGGCTATAGGGTCGAAATCCATGGTTCAGATAACAAGGCCGAGGCCGAAGAAAATGGCAAGGAGGAAGGTGCTTATGACCAGGAGTGGCAGCATGGGGTCGAGGGCTTTGCCTGTGCGTTTCCTCACCCCACGGAGATGGGTTATGAAGCCAATCATAGGAATAATGAACAGCCAGCCGAAATAGCCCTGTCGCTCGATAGTCACAAAGGGGAGCACCAAAAAGCAGATCCATCCACCCACTATGAGCACGGTATGGTAGATTTTGGCTCGCCTCTCCCCTATTTTGAGGGGAATGGTGACACGAGTGTCGGCATCCGAAGCCATGTCGCGGATGTTGTTCACATTCAGCACTCCAACGCTGAAAAGGCCTATACCCACGGCGGGAAGTATCTCCCAAAGGCTATACACCCATTGCCCCGCCATGACCCAATATCCTCCCAACACGGAAACCAAGCCGAAGAAGATGAACACAAAGAGGTCGCCCAAGCCACGGTAACCGTAGGGGTGCTTGCCGAGGGTGTAGTGCATGGCTGCCCAAATGGCGCAAAGACCCAAGGCAAGCATGACGACCGCAGGGATGCACCACAGGGTGCCGAAAACCGCCCATGTCATGATGGCGCCAAAGAGGCAGCAAAGGACCACGAAAATGGCTATGAGCCGCTTGAAAGAGCTAAGGGATATGTTGCCTTGACCAAGACTGTAGAGAGGCCCCTCTCTATCGGCTCCATCGGTACCGCTGAGATAGTCGCCGAGTTCGTTGCTCAGGTTGGAGAGCACCTGAAGGCTCGCCGTGGTGAGCAGCAAAAAGGGCAAAGCAAGCCAATTGATAGTGGGAATAAAGTAAAGTCTTTGGTCGGCCCAAGCCATAAAAAAACCACACACCACCCCTGCAAGAGACAGGGGCAGTGTGCGGAGCCGCATCGAATGTACGGTAGATTTTATGTTCATCGGTTATTTCTGCATAGGACGGACATCAATCAAAAGTTCGTCGAGTTGTTCCTGCGAAATAGGTGAAGGACTGCCGCTCATGACATCGCGACCACTATTGTTCTTGGGGAAGGCGATGAAGTCGCGGATGCTGTCGGCACCACCGAAGAGGGAGCACAAACGGTCGAAACCGAAGGCCAAACCGGCATGAGGAGGAGCACCGTATGTGAAGGCATCCATGAGGAAGCCGAACTGCTCGTAGGCTTTGGCATCGGTGAAGCCGAGGGTGTGGAACATCTTGTTTTGCAACACACGGTCGTGGATACGGATAGAGCCACCACCCACCTCGACACCGTTCATGACGATGTCGTAAGCATTGGCACGGATGTCGCCCCAACGGCTTTCATCGTCGAGGAGTGCCTCGTCTTCGGGCTTGGGGGCGGTGAAGGGATGATGCATGGCGTAGAAACGCTGTGTCTCGTCGTCCCACTCCAGCAACGGAAAATCTATCACCCACAGAGGGGCATAGACATCGGGGTTGCGGAGACCCAGCTGGTTGCCCATCTCAAGACGCAGAGCGCAAAGCTGCACACGGGTCTTCATGGCAGGGCCGCAAAGGATGAGCATCAAATCGCCAGGTTTGGCACCGAACTTGTCGGCTATGGCCTTGAGGGCATCCTGGTCGTAGAATTTGTCGACACTCGATTTGAAACTGCCATCAGCGTTGTATTTGACGTACACCATACCGCCAGCACCCACCTGGGGACGTTTGACGAAATCGGTGAGGGCGTCGAGCTGCTTGCGGGTATATTCGGCGCAACCTTCGGCGTTGATACCCACCACCAATTCGGCGTTGTCGAAAAGACCGAAGCCGTGACCTTTGACCACATCGTTGAGTTCGACAAACTGCATACCGAAGCGGATATCGGGTTTGTCGCTACCATAGAGGCGCATGGCCTCGTGCCACGTCATGCGGGGGAAAGCGCCAAACTCAAGACCCTTCATCTCTTTGAAGAGGTGTTTGGCCAACCCCTCGAACATGTTGAGCACATCCTCCTGCTCGACAAAAGACATCTCGCAGTCGATTTGGGTAAATTCGGGTTGACGGTCGGCACGAAGGTCCTCGTCGCGGAAGCAACGCACGATTTGGAAATAACGATCCATGCCTGCCACCATGAGCAGCTGCTTGTACTGCTGAGGGCTCTGCGGCAAAGCGTAGAACTCGCCGGGGTTCATGCGCGAAGGCACCACGAAGTCGCGGGCGCGCTCGGGGGTGGATTTGATGAGCATGGGGGTCTCAATCTCCAAGAAATCGCGGTCGCTCAAATAATTGCGCACCAACATAGCCATGCGGTGACGCAGCTCGAGGTTGCGACGCACAGGGTTGCGACGGATGTCGAGATAGCGGTATTTCATGCGCAAATCATCGCCGCCATCGCTGTTGTCCTCAATGGTGAAAGGAGGAGTCTTGGATTCGTTCAAGATGTTGAGTTCCTTGACCTCGATTTCAATCTCACCAGTAGGGATCTTGGTGTTTTTGCTGGAACGTTCGATGACCAATCCTTTGGCCTGAATGACGTATTCACGACCCAGTTTGCGAGCCTTCTCACAAAGGTCGGCATTGGTTTCCATGTTGAAAGCCAACTGGGTGATGCCATAACGGTCGCGAAGGTCGATAAAAGTCATGCCGCCCAAATCGCGCGAGCGCTGAAGCCATCCACAGAGGGTTACCTCCTGGCCGACATGCTTGATATTTAATTCTCCACAAGTGTGTGTTCTGTACATGTTAGTGAATTGTGAAATGTGAATTGTTATTAGTTATTATTCGGCGGGAGTTTCTGCAGGTGCCTCGGCGTCAGGAGTTTCAACGGGTTTCTTCTTGAAGTAGGCGGTGATGTTGGTATCCTGCGTGAGGTAGATACGACGCTCAGCAACAACAGAGTCGCGCTGACCGTCGGCACTCTTGTTGGTCATATCGCTCCAACCCAAGAACTCGTATTCAACCGAGCTATAGACAGGTTTGATGTCGTAGTACTTAAAATCTTTCAAGTTCTCGCCACCACCCCTAACGGAACATTCGGTTTCGGACGAGGTGAGGTTGATGTTGTAATGCTTGGCATAAGGACCAAGGTGCAGAGCCACCATGATTGCCCAAGCGGCTCCGATAATCACGAGGAAGGTGACAACCCAACGCAGGGCTTTCTTCCACCAAGGAGTCTTATACATGAAGGGGTCGTTGCTGCCCTTGAGGTCGATCTTGGGATATTTGGCAAGGCTGGTGAGGGTTTGACCGAAGATGATGTTCACAATCACCTTGCTGTTGATGGCCCAACCATTGGCGTTGAGGATGGGGCCGAGGTTGCGCTTACGCAGTTTCGACCAAGCAATAAACATAGAAGGACCCGAGGTGCAGAGAGCGAGCACAGCCAGCAGGATAAACACATTGTACCAGGGGTCGATGATGGCCATCACAGCACTACCAATCATACCTAAAGCCATACCGATGGCGGCAAAGATACCGGCAAACTTGGCTATGTCGAATTGCTTGGGTGCGGGTTGTTGGGGTGCCGCATTGCGGTCCTTTTGTGCCGCATTCATATTTGCCTGAGTGACGGTGATGGCAGAATCGGTCTTGGCGGTAAGGTTCTGCATCGTCTTGGCCTCTTTCTCGGCAGCTGACTTGTTGACTTTCTCGGTGATGAAGTTGGAGAGTTTTCTATAAGGACTGAAGAAAGCCTGGCGGATAGAGATGGGGTTGTCCACAATCTTGGTCACCACGGCATCCCAATCCTGACCCTGACGGTCGTAGAAGATGGCGTTCTTGCCCACACGGAGGTTGTCCACCTCGCCGTCGGTGAGCACAGCCACGATGTTCATCGTCGCATTCTTCACCTTGCTGGTGCAGGTGCAGTAGATAAGGAACATGCCGCTCAAGCCTGCCATCTCGGTGTGCTTCACCATATCCTCCACTCGCACGCAGAGGTCGAGGCAACGCTGGTCGATATAGAGTTTGCCGCACTGGAACACAGCTTCGCTGCCAGGACGGCGGCTGTAGAAGTCGGAGAAGGTGACATAGTTGCGCAGCAGCAGGTAGAAATCGCGCTTCATGTAAAGGAGCTTGTCCACCTCGCCAATGGCGTTCACTTCGTCGGCCACGGCAACATCCTGGTCGATGAGTGCCTGGAGATCGGCCTGATGATTATCTGCCAGTATCTGATCCACGACCTCGATGCCGAGTTCTTCCACCTCGGTGCCCGCCTTGGCGTCTTTCCATGCCACGTAGGCGTCGAATTTGGCCAAAATGCCGTTCCAGTCATCTTCGGTAATGCTATCCTTGCCGGCAAAATCCTTGTCGAACACCAAAGTCTTGAGGGTGCCGAAAGCGGCTGCCCACTGGGGGTTCACCGGCTCGTTGATCATCAAGAGGCAGTCTTTGCGAGGACGTGCCAAAGGATAGCTCGCAATCTCGTCGCCGCAAGCCGAGAGGTCGTTGCCGCTGATAGCCTCCACCTTGGCCACCTGCACATCAAGAGCGGCAGCTGTGTCTTCGTCAAAGCGGACAAGTTTGCAACGCATAAAATAGTCGGCCATCTTGGCCTTGATGGCGTTGCAGGCCTCAAGCACCGCCTCTGTATCGTCGCCGTAGGGCTGGTTCTCGCTGTTGGCAGCGTGACACCATGCGGCATAGTCGGCACAAGCCTTATAGAAATTTTCAAGGATTTCCTGATTGATACCCTTTTCGCCCGAGCGGTCATCCACATCGCCGCAGCGTTCCATTATCTTGGTGATGAGCTCTTTGAGTTTCTCATCCTCGGCTGTGGCCAAGGTGATCACGCCGTCACCATTGAAGCGGGTCTTCGAGAAGATGGCAAGGCTGTCGCTGGTGTCCTCGATAGATATCTCGTCCTTGGGAGTGCCCAAAGTTTCAACAATTTGCTCAGCAATCTTACGCAGACGTTGTCCGTTCTCGGTTTCTGCAAAAGCAGAGAATTTCAAAGTGTCGCCACCCATGATGAGGTCCTGAGGGTCGGCGAGGATGTCGCACAGCCAATTGGCCATGGCCACCACCTCGCCAACGCGGATTTTATCATCGTTGTCGGTGTCCATCAACTTGAGGGTTTTCTCGCTAAATTCGAGACCCTGGGTGGGGCAACTGAGCACCGTCCACAATTTTTGGTCAAGTTCGCCGAGGTGACGGATGTCTTCTCCCGATTCGATATTCACGCGCATCACGCCTCCAACCGAACTGTAATGCCACTCGTAACCACTTTCTCCAGAATTAATTAAATTGGATAGTTTGTGTTTCATATAAATACTTTATTGCAATAAATAATCTGCAAAGATACAATATTTTTTTCAATTACCGAAAAAAAGATATTCACATGTTTCAAACAACCTCAAACCATCATCTTTTACGTAAGAAAAATCGGGGACGAATCGAAAACGCAATCTCTGGGAACTTAAAAAAACTTCTATCAAAGTCTCCATAATTTCATTGGAAAAGTGACAGAAATCGTCTAAATCCCATTGGAAAAGTGACAAAAATCGCCTAAAATCCATTGGAAAAGTGACAAAAATCGTCTAAATTCTATTGGAAAAGTGACAAAAATCGTATAAATTTCATTGGAAAAGGGACAAAAATCGTCTAAAATTCATTTGAAAAGTGACAAAGGGGCGGTCAGATCGGAGTACCTGCGTTCAAAAACA
>JAZUIX010000004.1:0-5948 GCA_045642445.1 Bacteroidales bacterium
TTGTATCGTTATGGTATCGTTATCGTATCCAGCATACCATAACGATACCATAACGATACCATAAGGATAGGATAACGATACCATAACGAGCGAACAAGGAACGAACGATGAGCGAAGATTCCCCCTCGCATCAGAGGCAGGCGGCCATCTGCTGCTGCAGTTTGCGGGCCTCCTCGGCTGCCTTTTCGGCAAAATCAGGGCCGTTGCCGGCATAGATGATTCCGCGCGAAGAGTTGACCAGAAGGCCGCACTCCTTGGTGAGACCGTATTTGCACACCTCTTCCAAACTGCCGCCCTGGGCTCCCACGCCTGGCACCAGAAGGAAACTGTTGGGCACTATGGCGCGCACCTGGGTGAGCATATCGGCCTTGGTGGCTCCCACAACGTACATCATGTTTTCTTCGCCGCCCCACTGTTTCGAGGTTTCAAGCACCTGCTCGAAAAGTTTCTTTTCACCCACGGGGAGGAACTGGAAATCGAAGGCGCCTTTGTTGGAGGTGAGGGCGAGGAGGATGACCCATTTGCCATCATAAACGGTGAAGGGCTGCACCGAGTCGGCACCCATGTAGGGGGCTATGGTCAGGGCATCGAAGTTGAAGTCGCCCTCGGGGTCGAGGAAGGCTTTGGCGTACTGCTGCGAGGTGTTGCCTATGTCGCCACGTTTTGCATCGGCTATGGTGAAGGCGGGCTTGCCCAAGCCGTGGAGGTAATCCATGGTCTTTTTCAACTGCACGAGGCCTTCGATACCCATAGCCTCGTAGAATGCCAAGTTGGGCTTGTAGGCCACGGCGTAGTCGATGGTGGCGTCGATGATGGCCTTGTTAAACTTGAAGACTCCGTCCTCGGCATCGCGCAGATGCTCGGGCATCTTCTTTTTGTCCACATCCAAACCCACGCACAGGAACGAGCGGCGGGCGTATATCAAATCAATAAGTTCTTTTCTGTTCATTATTCTGTGACTTTATGGAATTTTTCTGTAAGTTGTTGCGAGGTGATGCTGCCGAGGTGGTCGTCGGAGACGAGGCGGCCACGGTTGATGATGATGGCGCGGGAGCACATGGCTTCCACCTCCTGCATGATGTGGGTGGAGAGGAGCACCACCTTGTCCTTGCCGGCATTTTTGATGACGGTGCGGATTTCCTCGAGCTGGTTAGGGTCGAGACCCGTGGTGGGTTCGTCCAAAATCAGCACTTTGGGGTCGTGTATCATGGCTTGTGCCAAACCCACACGCTGGCGGTAGCCCTTGGAGAGCTGGCCTATGCGTTTGTTGCTTTCGGGGGTCAGACCCACGAGCGTTATCATTTCCTCCACCCTGTCTTTCACATCCTTCATGCCATAGAGGCCGGCGGAAAAGCTCAGGAACTCACGGACATACATCTCCAAATAAAGGGGATTATGCTCAGGCAGGTAGCCTATGAGGCGGCGCACTTCGAGGGGGTCGTCGTAGATGCTGTGGCCAAAAACGGTGGCCTCGCCTTCGGTTGGGGGTATATAGCAGGTGAGGATCTTCATCAACGTTGATTTTCCTGCCCCATTGGGACCCAAAAGGCCTACCACTTCGCCCTCTTTGACGGTGAAACTCACATCGTCCAATGCTCGTTGTCCGTCGTAAATTTTGGTTATATTTTTTACTTCTATCATGTCTGAATTATTTTCCTTCAAGTTCTTTTGCTCGCTGCATCGAGATACGTTCACCGTTATAGAAAGCTATCACGAAAGCATCCTTATGGCCCATGTCGCGCACCTTGGCTTGCAAAGCTGAGGCCTCTTTGACGGTGCGGAGGTGGCCCGTAGTATAGCAATAGTATTTCGAGGTTTTGTAGTATTCGTAATCCTTGATGCCCTTGAACTCGCTCGCTCCTGCCTTCACCACTCTGCCGCTGGTCATGAACTGAACCTTGTACACCACGCCGCTCTCATCGTTCGAAGATTGTGCGGCTGGAGCTTTCTTCGCAGGTTCTTCCACAGCGGTTTCCTGAGCGGGCTGCTCCACTCTGGGTTCTTCCACCTTGGGTTCTTCCTTAGGCAGCGGAGGCTCCACATGGGTCTCTGCCGTAGAGGGCACCCACGACGAAGGAGCCTCGGCTTTGGTGGCCGCTTTTTTCTGCACCTCGGCCTTGGGGGCAACAGATGCCTCTTCCTCCGGCTCCACCTGTCCGGTGGTGACTTCGGTCTCGGCATTTTGCTTTTGGGCCACTATCGGGGCATCGTATTTCGAAACTTTCTTCTTGTATCCCTCAAGGTCGATTTTCAAATCAGCAGGTTTCTTTCCCCCTTCGGTCGAACTTTTGTAAGCCACAAAGGCGTTGAAAATACTCACCACAATGTTTGCCTGTCCTTCGTCGGACATCATATAGCGCTCTTCCTCGGGGTTGCTGATGAAACCCACCTCGGTGAGCACCGCAGGCATGGAGGTTTTGTAGAGGACATATATCTCGGCCTGCTTCACACCACGGTTGATGGTTTTTATCGCTTGCTTGTATTCGTTCTGGATATATTCGGCAAAATCGAGGCTCTTGTCCAGATAGGCATTCTGATACATGGCAAACATCACATAACTCTCCGGCGAATTGGGGTCGAAGCCATGATAGTCGCTGTTGTTCTGGTAATCGTCCTCCAAAAGAATATCGGCATTCTCTTTCTTAGCCACCTCCATGTTGGCACGACTTTGCGAAAGACCCATGACGTATGTCTCCACACCTGTGGGGGTGGGATTGTTCCACGAGTTGCAGTGGATGGAGATGAAAAGGTCGGCCTTGGCCTTGTTGGCTATACGGGCTCGCTCGGCCAAGTCGATATCCACATCCTTGGTTCGAGTATAAATGACTTTCACATCGGGATAGTTGTCCTCAATCAGCTTTCCAAGTTTCATCGACATCTGCAAAGTGAGGGCTTTTTCTTGACAATGTTTGCCAATTGCACCCGGTTTTGCACCACCATGACCTGCATCAATGACCACAGTTTTCACTTGTCCGACACTTTTTTTCTGTGAAAAAGCTACTCCGCTGAAGCAAATTAGCACAATAAAAAGGGCAAATAAACGTTTCATTTTCAATTGTGTATTTTTATTTTTTCGAAATTGCACAAATTATTGGTATCTTTGCAATTTCAAAATGCAAAGATACGAGTAAAATTGGAAAGTGAAAAATAGAATGAGGAAATTTTTGAACATCTGCCTGTTAGTCGTTTTCGTAACGCTGCAGACAGTCGTATCCGCACAGACGGATTCTGTCCAAAAAAATCCTATTTCTGTGCCCGATTCTGCCATTTCTGAGCCCGATTCGGTCCTTTCTGACACAAAAAAATTCCCCGACACAACTTTTTCTTCACCCCTGCCCGTTATTCCTGTTTCCAAAGACGCCCTCACCAGCATCGTACACTATCAAGCCGACGACTCCATTGTTTTAAACGTCAACAAACGCCACGCGCAACTTTTCAACAACGGCAACATCGAATACGACGGCATGGTGCTCAAAGCCGACGATGTTCGCGTCGATTTCGACAAACAGATGCTCTATGCCCAACCTGTGTCGGACTCCAACGGCAAAGCCAACGGCCACCCCTTCTTCAAACAGGATGAGGCCGAATATATAGCCGACACCATCGTCTTCAACTACAACACCCAGAAGGGCCTTATCTCGGGCGTCATCACCCAGGAGGGCGACGGATTCCTCCACGGCTCCCGTGTCAAGAAGATGAACGACTCGGTGATGTATCTCAACAGCGGTCTCTACACCACCTGCAACTACTCCCATCCCCATTTCGCCATCAACTTCACCAAATCCAAAGTCATAGCGGGCGACAAACTCATCACAGGCCCCGCCTACGTCACCATCGAGGACGTCCCCACCCCTATCGCCCTGCCTTTTGCCTTTTTCCCCATCACCCACGGCCGCGCCTCAGGCATTCTCGTGCCCTCCTACGGCTGGATGAACAACCGCGGCTACTATCTCAAGGACGGCGGCTACTACTTTGCCCTCAACGACAATATCGACCTCTCCCTCCTCGGCGAGATCTACACCAACCTCAGCTGGGCCGCCGAAGCCCGCAGCAACTACTATGTGCGCTACAAATACAAGGGCAACTTCGATATTCGTTACGGCATCACTAAAGAGGGCATCCGAGGCGACAGCACCACCTACAACCGTTTCAGCGACTTCAAAGTCACCTGGCGTCACGAGCAGGATTCCAAGGCCAACCCCCACAGCCGTTTCTCGGCCGATGTCAACCTCCAAAGCCGCAACTACAACAAGAACACCACCAACCGCAACGACTATTTCAACAGCACAACTACCTCCAGTATCTCCTACTCCGGACAACTCGGCAGTTCGTTCAATTTCGCCGCCTCGCTGCGCGAATCCTACAATGTCCAAACAGGCATCATGAACCTCAAACTCCCCTCGCTCTCCCTCAGTTCCACCACCTTCTACCCCTTCCGCCGCAAACAGCCTACAGGCTCCTATCGCTGGTACGAGAACATCTCCCTCTCCTACTCTCTCTCTGCCGACAACAACATCACCGCCCAAGACTCCGACCTCTTCAAACAAACCACCCTCGACCGTATGCAGTACGGCGTACAACACTCCATACCCCTCAGCAGCACTCTCAAAGTACTCAAATACTTCAACTGGACCAACTCCATCAGCTACAATGAGCGCTGGCACTGGTCCACCATCAGCAAATCTTACGACACCCTCAGCGGCACCCTCACCATCGACACCGTCCGAGGTTTTCGAGCCAACCGCGATTTCAGCATCACCTCATCCCTCTCCACACGCATCTACGGCATGTTCAACTTCAAATACGGCCCTGTCAAAGCTTTGCGACATGTCTTCAACCCCTCCATATCGTTCAATTTCCGCCCCGACTTCGGCAACCCCAACCTCGGGTGGTGGAAGTCCTACACCGACAACACCGGCTATGTCCACCGTTACTCCATCTTCGAACAAAGCCTCTATGGCGGTCCCTCCGACGGTCGCTCCGGACGTATCTCGCTCAACCTCGGCAACAACCTCGAAATGAAAGTCGCCACACCCCGCGACACCGTCAACGACACCAAGAAAATCACCCTCCTCGAAAGCCTCAACGGCTCCCTCAGCTACGACCTCGCTCAAGACTCCCTGCAATGGTCCGACTTCAGCATCACAGGCCGAACCACCCTCTTCAAAAACCTCATCCTCAACTACGCAGGATCCTTCAGTCCCTACTACATCGACAGCCTCGGCAACAAACACAACCAATTTGTGTGGGAGGTGGGTGACAAATTCTTACAGAAAAACAACTCCACCTGGAGCGCCCAGGTGTCCTTCAACCTCAACAACAGCCTCTTCTCCAAAAACAAGAAAGCCGACACCAAACCCGCAGGCGAACAGATTGTGGCCCCCATCATGCAGTCGCCCTACAACTACAACCCCGCCCTGCTCATGGGCACCTACGCCGACTTCTCCATGCCCTGGAACGTATCCTTAAGCTACACCCTCAGCTACGTCAGCCGCTACATAGCCGCACAATACAACTTCAAACACGACGTCATCCAAACCCTCAGCGTCTCCGGCAACGTCAACCTCACCCCCAACTGGCGCATCGCCGTCTCCACCGGCTACGACTTTGTCAACAAAGGCATGTCCTACACCTCCATCGACATCTACCGCGACCTCCACTGCTGGGAAATGCGCTTCAACTGGGTACCCTTCGGCTACTACAAAAGCTGGAACTTCCAGATCAACATCAAGGCCAACAGCCTCAAAGACGTCAAATACGAAAAACGCCAGACCTACCTCGACAATCAAAGCTATTACACCTATTAAAGGTGGGTTCTATAAATTCAACGTAAACATGAAATATTTTGAAAATATACTTTTCTGTGATTTTGGCCGTTTTTGGTCATCTTGCTGTTTGTCACTCGGTCATGTAGCCCGCTACACTCCCAATTCTCCGCTATGCCTCCT
>JAZUIX010000005.1:0-41986 GCA_045642445.1 Bacteroidales bacterium
TACTACACGCCCTCTTCCAGCACATCCGGTGAAGTGCGCATCCAGGTGCCGCCGCTGTGCGTACAAGTGTATTAATGGGGATGACCAAGGTATGACCTAGGACTAACCTTGGTATTATACCTAGGTCATACCTAGGTCATACCTAGGTCATACCTAGGTCATACCTAGGTCACGAGGTACAACCTTCAACCCATCTTACACCCCTCTCTTCTTTAATTGAGAATTGAAAATTGGGCGGGAGCCGTTTTTCCCCAATGTTTTCGTAATACTGGCGATACGATTTATTGATTTTTATGCAGTAGGATTCAAAAATTATTTGTAACTTTGCGGATGAAAAGGGGAATGTGTTTTTCTCCTTTATAATGTGTAAGAGTCATACTATGAAATTGTTGGCAAAAATATTTATCACTCTCGCGTGCGTCATTATTATGTTACATGCCGTGGTGCCGCATCATCATCATGATGGTTGTGGCGAGGTGGAGTGCTTTTTTTGCGAACATCATCACCATGGGCATGACGATGATCACGGACATGGTGGGCCTTTCGACCTCTGCAAGTTGCAGGATATGCTCTCGCACCTTGTGCTCACTTCGAAGGACGATGAGACTTACTTCGCGGCATTGATCAGGGCCGAGGCGCACGAGTTGTTTGTGTTGGCTATGCCGGCACAGTTGTTTGTGATGACCGCTCCAGAAAGGGCGGCGATAATTCCATGGGGGCTGCCATTTACGGCGGCAATTCCTTCGGCGCCTGTGTCGGGTGCCACTTCGCTGCGGGCCCCTCCAGTATTGGTGTAGGCATGGCTGGGCCTTGGCGGCTCGGCGTGAATCGGTAGGGTGCAGGATTGTCTTTTCAGGACAAGAGTTTCCTTGCATATATTTGTTTTTTGAAACACCAATACGTTTGATATGAAAAAAATAGCTTTTATTATAGCCGCCGCACTTGTTTTCGGCACTTTGCCTTCGTGCCAAAGCGGCCACGACCATGACGAGGCTCACGAGCATGGGCACAATGAGGCCCACGAACATGAGCACGAACATCACCACGACCATGGTCCGAATGTTGTCCAATTCTCTAATGCACAAGGTCTCAAGGTGGGCCTGACACTCGAAAAGGTGGCTCCACGGACTTTCGGGCAGGTGATTAAGACTTCGGCGCAAGTGTTGCCTTCGCAGGGTGACGAGCGTGAGGCTACGGCCTCGGCTTCGGGCGTGGTGGTCTTCACGAATGCCAATTTGGTGGAGGGTGCCGCCGTGAAAGCGGGTCAGCAACTTTTTGAGATCGAGAGCAGCGGTATGGCCGATAACAATATGAATGTCAAATTTCAAGAAGCATCGGCACGTTACAACGCCGCCAAGGCTGCGTTTGAGCGCAAGCAACAGTTGGCGGAGGATAAGATAGTGTCACAGTCGGACTTGGAGACGGCTCGTGCCGAGTATGCTTCGGCCAAGGCGGCTTACGATAATCTCAAGGGCAACTTTTCGCAGCGCGGAGCAGTGGTGCGTGCCCCTATCAGCGGTTATATCCAGCGCATCAACGTCAGCAATGGCGGTTTCGTGGAGGCGGGTAGATCGGTGGTCACGGTGTCGCAGAACCGCGACCTGCTTATTCGTGCCGAGGTGCAGCCGAGATATTATACCTGCCTGAAGAACATTGCCGGCGTGAATATCCGCATCCCCTCCGATGAACATGTCTATACGCTTGAAGAATTGGGCGGCAGCTTGGTTTCGTATGGTCGTGCCACCGATGCTGATTGTCCGCTGGTGCCAGTAACGTTCAGAGTGCGCAACAATGGCAATCTGCTCAGTGGCAGTTTTGTCACGCTGTATATCTCCACCCAGGCGGAGCAGGAGGTGATCACGGTGCCCAACGAATCGGTGGTTGAGGAGATGGGGAACTATTTTGTCTTTGTCAAAGTTTGTGACGGTGAGTATGAGAAGCGACTTGTGACCTTGGGTGCCACCGATGGACGCCGCACAGAGGTTGTGGCGGGTGTTCAGGCTGGCGACATTGTAGTGGGTCGTGGAGCCACTATGGTCAAGTTGGCACAGAACAGCGGAGCCCTCGACCCTCATGCGGGGCATGTTCATTAATTATAATATGCTCTGATTATGAAAAAAGTATTTATCATCATAATGCTTGCGGTTGCCTTAGATGTGTGTGCCCAACAACCGCATTATGCCGAGATTCTCAAGGCTGTTGAGGCCAACAATCCGATGCTTTTGGCGGCACAGAAACATGCCGAGGCACGGCAAGCTGCGGCCAAAGTGGGGGTGTTGTTGCAGGACCCCGAGGTGGAGGCGGCCTACTTTTGGGGCGACCCTGCCGAGATTGGTATCCGCTGGGACCTCAGTGTGTCGCAGACCTTTGAAATGCCTTCGGTGCTGGTGCGTCGTGCCCGTCTGCGCGACCTTGAGCAGCAGGCTGCCAACATTGATTATCAGGTGGCACGCAACAAGATATTCTATGAGGCACAGCAGACTTGTGCCGACTATATTTACTATTCCGCAGTGGCGGAGATATTGGACAACCGTACTACCACGGCGGCACGTTTGGCACAACTGTATCAGAAACGTTTTGATGCGGGCGATTGTTCCATACTGGAATATAACCGTGCACAGATGTATCTGGCACAGGCGCAAAGGGAGGTGTCGGAAGCCCGTTTCGATGTGCAGCAAACTCGTTCCTCGTTGTTCACCCTTGCGGGTGATGCGGCCTTTGCTTTTGGACAAAAAGAGTATGACAATATTGTGCTTCCCCTTGATTTTGATACTTGGTATCAGCAGTTTGAGATGAACAATCCCTCTTTGCTTCTGCTCAATAATCAGGTGTCGGAAGGGGAACTGCGTTCGAAACTCAGCCGTGCCCAATGGCTGCCCAGTATTTCGGTGGGGTATGCATCGGAGAATATTGTGGGAGAGACATTTCGGGGTGTAAAGGTAGGACTTTCGCTGCCGATATGGAGTCAGCAACGAGCCGCACGACAGGCCCTCCTTGAACAGCAGGCAGCTAAGCAGGAGCTTGTAGCTCAACGGGATAAACTCGCTCGCGACCTGCTGTGTCTGCTGCAACACATACGCACCCTGCAAAGCAATTTGGACAATCTCCGTTCCGTGTACGACAAATGCAACAGCCTCGCGCTGCTCGACAAGGCGCTTGAGGCTGGTGAAATCAATTTGGAGCAGTATCTGGTGCAGGCCGATTACTATGTGGATATTCAGTTGCAGATATGGCAGCTGGCCCGCCAATTGGAGCAGGCTTATCTACAACTCAACAGCATAACGCTTTAAAAATGGATAAACAATGCTAAACAAGATAATAAAATTCAGTTTGGACCACAAACTTTTCATTATTCTTGCCGCCATATTGTTGATGGTGGCGGGTTTGTGGTCGGCAAATAGGACGGACATCGATGTCTTTCCCGACCTCACTGCCCCACAGGTGGTGGTGATGACTGATGCCCACGGTATGGCCTCGGAGGAGGTGGAGAGGCTTGTCAGTTTTCCCATAGAAACGGCTGTCAATGGGGCCACAAATGTGCGCCGTGTGCGTTCCACCTCGTTGCAGGGATGCAGCTTTGTATTTGTAGAATTTGACTGGGGTATGGACCTTTTCCGAGCCCGCCAAATCGTCAGCGAGAAGATGACCACCCTTGCCGAACAATTGCCCGAAGACATCACCCCTGTGCTGGCTCCCCAAAGCAGCGTTATGGGTGAAATACTCTTTGTAAGCCTTCAAACGGTCGACACGATGGGGCAGCACTGCACCTCGCAGCAAGACCTTCGCACACTTGCCGAGTGGGTGGTGAAACCTGCCATTCTTGGCACGGGAGGGGTTTCGCAAGTCACTATCATCGGTGGCGATTATAAACAGTATCAAGTTCTTGCCGACCCAGTAAGGATGCAGGCTTACGGCATCACCATGGCCGACCTTGAGGCTGTGGGTGCCAACATCAGCAACAACTCTACGGGTGGGGTTATTCGGGACTTTGGCAACGAGTATGCCCTTCGAGGTATGGGCCGCACAAGTGATGTTGACGAACTCGGCAACACGTTTGTGGCGATGTTTAACGGTCACCCTGTGCGTCTTTCCGATGTGGCTGAGGTGCGTATTGGTAATGCTCCGAAACAAGGTTATGCTTCCTGCAATGCCCAGTCCTCGGTCATTCTCTCTATTTCTAAACAACCGAATATCAATACTCTCCGAGTTACTGAAAATATCGAGGCCAATCTTGAGAACATTCAGAAAACCTTGCCACCTGATGTGAAGATGAACACCCATATCTTCCGCCAGGCCGATTTCATTGAGTCGTCGGTGGGCAATGTGGGTGAGGCTTTGCTCGAAGGTGCCTTGTTTGTCATCATCATCCTTTTCCTCTTCTTAGGCAGTTTCCGAACCACGCTTATCTCTATTATTTCCATACCCTTATCGCTGCTGGGAACAGTGCTGTGCCTCTATCTTATGGGACTTGAAATCAACACCATGACACTTGGCGGTATGTGTATTGCCATAGGCTCTCTGGTCGATGATGCCATCATTGATGTGGAAAATGTATACAAACGTTTGCGACAAAATCATCAGCTTCCTCCAGATCAGCGCGATACGGCTTACAATGTGGTTTTCAGAGGATCCTCCGAGATCCGCAGTTCTATTATCCATGCCACGTTCATCATCATGATAACTTTCGTGCCTCTGTTCTTCCTTAGTGGCCTCGAAGGTCGTATGCTCAAACCACTGGGTATATCCTATCTCATCTCCCTCTTTATGTCATTGATTGTAGCTATGACACTTACGCCGCTTCTTTGCAAATTATTGCTCTCGGATGAGGCTTATCTCAATCGCCGACAAAAAGACAGCTGGCTTGCCTCGTGGCTCGTCAAGGGCTATCGAAAAATCCTCGGGTGGGCGCTTGACCATGGTCGTCCTGTGATAGCCGTCACCGTGGTGGCACTTTTGGTGGCTGTGGGACTCCTCTTCACGATGGGACGCGGCTTCTTGCCCGATTTCAACGAAGGTTCGTTGACCATAGCTGCGGTGGCCAAGCCTGGCATCTCGCTTGAGGAAAGCAACAAGTTGGGCAATCTGATGGAGCGGGAACTGCTTGCAATTCCCGAAGTAACCTCCACCTCTCGCCGCACGGGACGAGGTGAACTGGACGAACATTCGCAAGCCACCAATGGGGCAGAAATTGATGTCAATTTCAACCTCAACAATCGCTCGAAAGAGGAATTTATGGCCGATGTGCGTAAGTGTTTGAGTGTCATTCCAGGCATCTCTTTCAGCGTGGGACAGCCTCTGGGACATCGCATCGACCACATGGTTAGTGGTACACAGGCCGCTATCGCCATCAAAGTCTTTGGCCCCGATTTGAGCCAACTATATATGATTGGCAACAAGATTAAATCGGCCACAAGCCACATCGACGGCCTTGTTGATGTAAGTGTGGAGCAGCAGGTGGAGACGCCTCAATTACAGGTGCGGGCCGACCGCGATATGTTGGCACGATACGGTATCACGATGGAGCAGTTCAACCATTTTGTCGAGAGTGCCTTCAATGGTGAGAAAATCGGCGATATTTATGAGGGTCAGCGTAGTTTTGATTTGGTTCTAAAACAGCGTTTTGCAGACGATACACTCACTATTGATGATGTCCGAGATGCTTTAATAGACACCTACGATGGAGGCAAAGTCCCGCTGGGAGTTGTGGCTGAGATTGCCTCGGTGGGAGGCCCCAACACCATTTCGCGTGAGAATGTGCAGCGCAAACTCGTTGTTTCGGCCAATGTGAGTGGCCGTGATGCCGTGGGTGTGGTGGAAGAGATACAGAAAACAGTTGATAGTCAGATACAACTTCCCGAAGGCTACCGTATCGAGTATGGGGGACAGTTTGAAAGTGCCAAGGCTGCTACACGCACCCTCGTGCTTGTTTTCCTTTTGGCTTTGGCCATCATCTATCTCCTGCTCTACACCGAGTTCAAAAACCTCTCCCTCTCGCTCATCGTGCTGCTCAACCTCCCCTTGGCTCTCATCGGGGGCGTTTTAGCGGTCAAGTTCTCCTCCAATCTGCTGAGTATCCCCGCCATTATCGGCTTCATCACTCTCTTCGGAATAGCTACCCGCAACGGCATCCTCTTGGTGGCTAAGTATCAGAGCCTGAGTAATAATCTTTCACTTCGCGAAACCATCATTGCGGGTTCTGTTGATCGTTTCAACCCCATCATCATGACTGCCCTCACAACGGCTTTGTCGCTCATTCCCATGGTATTGGCGGCTGACCACCCAGGCAACGAAATTCAGGCACCTATGGCCGTGGTAGTCCTTGGGGGACTTATCACCTCCACGCTGCTCAACATCTTTGTTGTCCCCATCGTTTACCAGCGTTACGCTTCGCGAAAGAATAAAACAACAACCATTAATTCGTAATACATTATGAAACAAACCACACTATGCTACCTCGACCGCGGTGACCAGTACCTCATGCTTCACCGTGTGAAGAAACAAAACGATGCCAGTCACGATAAGTGGATTGGTGTCGGAGGCAAATGCGAGGCCGACGAAAGCCCCGACGAGTGTATGCTCCGCGAGGTGAAGGAGGAAACGGGCCTTGAGGTTCTTGAATGGCGCTATCGTGGCATCGTGACTTTCATCAGCGATGTGTGGCCGTGCGAGTACATGCACCTCTTCACCGCTTCGCAATGGAGTGGTGAAGAGGGTGTTTGCGACGAGGGCGATTTGGCCTGGATTGAAAAATCCCACCTTTTCGACTTGAATCTCTGGGAGGGTGACCGCATCTTTCTGCGCCTGTTGCTCGATCCCGAACAGCCCTTTTTCTCGCTCAAACTCGAATACCATGGTGACGACCTCTATGCCGCCAAATTGAACGGCAAACCAATTCAGACAACTATTTAAGTGATTTTCTCAATTTGTCAAAAAATTGAGAAAATCGCAAATTAATATAGATGATTAACAATAAAAAAGAACTTCCTACGTTAGTTTAAGGAAGTAAAATTTGATAGTATGTGTACAAGAGACCTTAATCGATTAAAAGTAGTTCTTGTTGAGAAAAAACGTACGAGCAAATGGTTGGCAGAACAAATAGGCAAAGATCCCGCCACTATATCCAAGTGGTGTACCAATACCACTCAGCCCAATTTGGAAACATTGGTTCAGATAGCTGCTCTTTTAGAGGTGACCTTGGATGAATTAGTCCGAAAAGAAAACGTATAGATATATGTTTTATAAGTTGATAGATAGGAAACGAGATGAGTGGATAAAATCGGATGCCTGTCCTGTGCGTTCTCTCATCGAGTACATCGAAAGTCGGGGGATGTTGCGTGATGCTCAAATTGAAGCGGTCAAAACTTATCTGTTTTTGAAAATCGGGTGTAAGAATCTGCCGTTGTGGAGATTGTTTTATAGTGGAATAATTACTTCGCCACAAAACATAGCGCTTACATTGGCAGAACGAGATATTATGGGGAGTAATATTCCCGCCCTCTCATTGATGGAGTATGCCCTATTGGAGACAAAAAACAAGAAACCTCTTGCTCCCGATTTGGCTGCATACGTCAAATCCCACCCCAATGACATTGACTATAATAAGGCGTTTCATGAGATATTCTACAATGTGGACTATCCTGATTATCTGTTTAGTCTGCCTATGGGTGCGGGGAAAACCTATTTGATGGCTGCGTTTATCTATCTTGACTTATATTTTGCCCAACAAGAGCCTGCCAATCCAATCTTTGCCCATAATTTTATGGTAATGGCTCCTTCGGGTTTGAAATCATCTATTATTCCATCTTTAAAGAAAATACAGAACTTTGATCCATCCTGGGTGTTGCCCGAACCTGCAGCCAGCCAAATAAGGAAACTTATCAAGTTTGAGATTTTGGACGAACAAAAGAGTGCGAAAAAAAGCAATAAACTTAAGAATCCAAATGCTCAAAAAATCAATATGCATTTAGCACAAGAAGGGGAAGATTTATTGGGTTTAGTGGCTGTAACAAATGCAGAGAAGGTTATCTTGAATCATATCAATACGGATATTGATGCAAATTGGCTTTCGCAAGACGAATTGGACAAACAGACTTTGGCCAATGAACTCCGCAGTATAATTGGCAGTATTCCGCAATTGGCAGTATTCATTGATGAGGTACATCATGCGGCAGATAGTGAGATAAAGTTGCGTCAAGTTGTCACTCAATGGGCTCAACAGAGCAACTTTAACTGTATGCTCGGCTTTTCTGGTACCCCTTATTTGGATTCGGCTGAGAATGTTATTATTTCAGATACAATTGCTATAAAAAATAGTGATCTTGCCAATGTTGTCTATCACTATCCATTGATTGATGGTATAGGCAATTTCCTTAAGTATCCGATTATTCGTTTCGCAGACAATGACCCTGCTTCAATCATTCGGCAAGGAGTGATAGATTTCATGGAGGGTTATAAAGATAAAGTATATGCGAGTGGAATATGCTCCAAACTTGCCGTCTATTGTGGTAAGATTGAGACGTTGGAAGAAGTGGTGTACCCAATTGTTGCTGAGGTTTTGGAACAATATGGCATCAACCCGACAGAGGCTGTGTTGAAATATCATGATGGCAATAAACAATACCATGCTCCCGAAGGGGCAGAAGCCGCTTTTGCTGTACTTGACAAACCGATGTCAAAAGTGCGGGTGGTGTTGTTGGTGCAAATAGGTAAGGAGGGTTGGGATTGCCGCAGTCTAACAGGGGTCATTCTTTCACAGAAAGGCGATTGCCCAACAAATATGGTGCTGCAGACCAGTTGCCGTTGCTTGAGGCAGGTGGAACGTGGTAAACGTGAGGATGCTGTCATCTGGCTAAACAAGTTTAATGCCGATACGCTCAATAAACAGCTAAGTAAAACTCAAAACACTTCGGTTAAAGAAATCAATGCTAAACGCATTGTCGAACCAGTCTATATTGAGCGGCATTCTCGTATGAATGACCAAAAAGTACCGCCAATTGATTATTACCAGCTTAAAGTTGAATACAATACCCTCATTGTGGAGGATAATCCCCACACTCGTCAGCGCTTGCAGAAGGATTGTGTGGCCTTGCAGGAACAAGTACTAATTCATGAACAAGATATTTCGGGTAGAGAAACAGGTGTCTATTATGTTCAAGACCGCCCCGGATCTCTCATCACCTATCGTGACTGGCTATATTCCATAGCCAAAGAGAGTTTTGGAACATTGACAATCTCGCAGTTGCTGATGTTTGATAGCGAATTGCGTTCACTTTTCGATAAGATTACAGTAAAAACCGATTCGGCCATTCTGACTGACGAACATTATGACCATCCACGCATCCGCTCATTGGTGCGTCAGGCGTTTGCTCCTCGTCGCGATTTTGAGACACGCGAGGAGGTGATTTCTACTGAAGTAAGTCTGCTTCAGGATAAAAAATTGACTTCCCCCATCCCGATTGTCGAGGGTGATACTCGTTATTATCCTTCTCAAGATGTTGTACACAAAATCCTTGATGACGACAAACAACTTTCGACTATTACCCCTGAGATGCAGCAGGCCATCAATACGCTCAAATCGGGAGGTATGGCTATTCCCGATTACATGCAGGGCAAAGAACATTGTCCTGAACGCCGCCATACCTATCATTATCTGCCCTATCATTTCGATAGCGCTTTTGAGAAATCCTACCTTCAAAAGGCTTTGGCGTGCATCCGTGAGCAGCCGTTGGAGATTTATTTCAACGGAGATGATGCTTTGACTGAATTCAAAATAGATTGCTACAAGCAGCATAAGGGCCATTGGGTTTATATTGGCAAGTATGTCCCCGATTTTCTTATCTTGAGCCGCAACGCTGCGGGAGGATTGCACAAAGTTATCATTGTTGAAACCAAAGGTGAAGGCTATGCGGCCAAGTTCGCTGACCGTCGCCATTTCATGGAGACTCAGTTCGTCAAACAAAACAACGACAAGTTCGGCTATCGCCGTTTCGATTTCCTGTATATTGAAGACACCATGAAACCTGAGGAACGTGACCGCCTGACAATGGACAAATTAAAAAGTTTTTTTGATGATAGAGACGCTTTGACAAGAAAGGATTGATGATTATGGAAGACAAGGATAATTCAAATAAACAGCATAGCATTGTTCTTTATCAATCGTCTGAGGCCAATGTATGTGTCAATGTTTATTATTGTAATGAGACATTTTGGTTGACACAGAAAGCTATAGCAGAATTGTTTGGTGTGAATCCTCAAGCAATAACAAAGCATTTGGGTAATATTTATGAAGATAATGAATTAGAGAAAGAGGCAACTTGTTCCAAAATGGAACAAGTTCAACAAGAAGGTGCCCGAACCGTGAAAAGGATGGTCGACTTTTATAACCTCGATGCCATCATAGCTGTGGGATACCGTGTCAACTCCAAGCAGGCTACCGCCTTCCGTATTTGGGCTACCAAGACGTTGAGAGAGTATATTACTAAAGGTTTTGTGCTTAATGACGATATGCTTAAAAATGGTAGGCCTTTTGGAAAGGACTATTTTGATGAATTGCTTGAACGTATCCGTGAAATTCGTGCCAGCGAGCGTCGTGCTTACCAAAAGATTGCCGATGTCTTTGAGCAGTGCAGCTACGACTACGACAAAAACAGCGAGACCACCAAGGCTTTCTACTCTTTTGTGCAGAACAAACTTCACTATGCCGTGACGGGGCAGACTGCCGCCGAACTCATCTACAGCCGTGCCGATGCTACCCAACCTACCATGGGACTGACCACATGGGGAGCCTCGCCAGATGGCAAGATTCTCAAGCGGGATGTCACGGTGGCAAAGAACTACTTGAACGAAAAGGAACGTTTTCGTCAAGCCGAGAGCAGAGGGAAAGCTTGCTTTCACTATGCCGAGGCGAGAAAACGACTGAATTTATTCGAACTGTCCCGGCTCAACCGCTTGGTGACGATGTTTATCGACTATGCCGAACTCATGGCCGAGGACAATGTGCTGATGAGTATGCAGGACTGGCTGAAACAGACAGATGTGTTCCTGAACAACAACCGCCGTGAAGTCCTTGCCGACAAAGGCACCGTCTCCCACGATCAAGCCGTCGCCAAAGCCACCCAGGAATACGAAATTTTCAGAGTAAGACAAGACCAAGAATATGTCTCCGAGTTCGACAAGGAGATGGAGAAATATTTGAAAGGGAATAACGATTAGTAACTATGAATGAGCATACAGAATACATTCAGTTCTTATCTGAAATAAAATCTCAGATACGAACAGCGCAATACGAATCCTTAAAAGCTGTCAACACAGCCATGATTCACCTCTATTGGGAGGTGGGACGCTCCATCTCCCAAAAACAGGCTGACGGCTGGGGAAAGTCTGTGATAGAGACTCTTTCAAAAGACATCCAGCAAGAGTTCCCTGGCATCAAAGGATTTGGAAGCCGAAATATATGGTATATGGTGCAATTTTATGTTGAATATCATGCGGATACAAATCTGCAACCATTAGTTGCAGAAATTAGCTGGGCCAAGCACCTTGCCATTATGACCAAATGCAAGGAGTCGTTGGAACGTAAGTTCTACATCCTCGCAACCAAGAGATACGGCTGGACGAAAGATGTTCTTATCAATAAGATAGAGCTGAAGAGCTATGAGAAATATCTTTTGGGGCAAAGCAATTTCGATACCACCCTGCCCGAATCGGTCAAGAGTCAAGCCGTGCTGGCTTTGCAGGACGACTATTATTTAGGCTACACCCAACTCGATGAAGAACACTCCGAAGCCGAATTGGAAGCTGCCATCATCAAAAACATCCGTGCTTTCCTCCTCGACTTCGGCTCCGATTTCTCGTTTATAGGAAACCAATACCGCATCGAAATATCTGGAACAGAATACTTCATTGACCTACTGCTTTACCATCGACGCTTGCAAGCACTTGTGGCAATCGAGTTAAAGATTGGAGAATTCAAGCCGGAATACAAAGGCAAGATGGAGTTCTACCTTAACGTGCTGAACGATACTGTCCGGTTGCCACACGAGAACCCAGCCATTGGTATCATCATCTGCAAGTCGAAGGACAGAACCACCGTGGACTATGCGTTGCGTTGTTCGACGATGCCTATTGGCGTAGCTACCTACAGCCTTACCCCCACGCTTCCAGCCGACTACCAAAAGTTGCTCCCCGATGCGGAAACCATGGCTGCCAAACTCAACTATTTCTTTGGACATAACGGAGAAGATTTGTAGTTCATCACTTAAAATAATACTCACTTATGGCAATAAAATACATACCTTATTTTCCGAATACTTTGGAGGGGCAGGCGATACTGGACAATTTTGTGCGGACTCGCAGGATGCTGTCTTATAGAGATAATAATATGGTGGTGGAGCATGTGCTGAGAGGAATGCCGCTATACGAGGTGGAGACTGTGGAGCGTGTGGGAGAGAATCGCGATGAAAACCTCCTGTTGCGGGGTGAATGCCTCTCGGCTTGTGCCTATCTGAAGGAGAAGGGAATCACGGTGGATTTGGTGTATATCGATCCGCCTTTTGCTTCGGGAGCTGACTATGCCAAGAAGGTGTATGTGCGCCGCAACCCTAAGGTGGCCGAGGCTATCACTCAAGCCGAGTCGGAGTTGGATGTGGAGGAGATGAAAGCCTTTGAGGAGAAGATGTACGGCGATGTGTGGGACAAGGAACGCTACCTCAACTGGATGTACGAAAACCTTATGGCCATCAAGAGCGTAATGAACGATAATGCCAGCATCTATGTACATCTAGATTACCATATTGTTCATTATGTAAAAATACTGATGGATGAGATTTTTGGTGAGGATTGTTACTCAAGTGAGATTATTTGGAAGAGAACAACATCTCATGCCCAAAAACAAAGTTTTGGTATTGTTCACGACACAATTTTGTACTACAGAAAAGACCCAGATGAATATTCGTGGACACCACAATTCCAACCACATTCCGAAGAACATATAAACAAATACTATTCTAATAAAGATGAAGATGGGAGAAGATATGCGTTGGATAATTTAACAGCAACAGGGTCAGGTCCCACAAGAACGTTCTTTGGTAAAACGATAGATCCACCAGCTGGTACCCATTGGCGATTTTCCCAAGAAAATATTGATCGGTTATGTGAAGAAGGTCTAATAGTAATGACGGGCAATAATAGACCTCGATACAAAAGATATTTGGACACTTTGGAAGGCAGCGTTATAGGCGCTTTGTGGGATGATATTGCCCCTGTTAATTCACAGGCCACAGAACGCATTGACTACGCCACCCAAAAACCCGAGGCATTGTTGGAACGCATTATCAAAGCCAGTAGCGATGAGGGTATGGTAGTGGCTGACTTCTTTGGCGGTAGCGGTGTTACGGCTGCCGTAGCTCACAAGTTGGGACGAAAGTTTATCCACAACGATATTGGCATCAACAGCATTCATACCACCCGCGACAGGCTTTTGTCTATTGGTGCAAGTTTCGACATCATGGAAGTGAAGGATGGCGTGTCGCTCTATCGCAATCCTGTTCAGACCATGGATAAACTGAAGAGTCTCATCCCTGGCCTCCGCAACGAGGACAAATTGGACAAGTTTTGGGAAGGCAGCATTCACGACAGCCAATATGGCATGATGCCCGTCTATCTGCCCAATTTGATGGACGGCACCACACGGCTGCTCGACCGTCCGCTGATGAACCGCATCATTCATGAGGCTATGCCCGATTTGCCGGAAGATACGAAACGGGTGATTGTGTATTATATTGATATTACAGACAAACAGGATATTGAGGATTTTATCAAGGATAGCAACGATGTGCTGTTGGCTGATATAGAATTGCGCGACCTCAAGCAGGTGTTGGACAATGTGGTGGTAGAAGATGAAGCCGAATTTTCTCTGAATGAAACGCACGACACTTTGATTCCTGGTTGGGAGCTCAGTATAGACAGGTTTCACAGCGACCGTGTTTGCCAGAAAATAACAGAATACAACATCCGAAGTCAGACACAGGCTTCGGTAAAAGGCAAGTTGTCTAAGCCAATCGTTATCAGCGAGGAGGGGTTGGAAACCATTGAATGGATTTCACTTGACTGTACCAATGTCGATAAGGAAGCTCCTTGGAAAAGCGACAGCGAGATCAAGATTGATCGAAACGGTTATGTTATAGAAAACGGAAAGAAGACGAACAACTTTTGGGATGGGACTATCTGCTCGGATATGCGACCATTGCGGCTGAAAGTGCGCAATATCTGTGGTGATGAAAGTGTCTTTGTCGTAAAGAATGAGTAAAAATACAACCTCGAGCGGTTACAGATCCCTCGTTGGGTAGGGTAGGGTTATGGCATGTTTTCCTATTGCTATCCTATGCTGTATAGGGTAATATAAGAAAAAGATTATCTCGACCATTAGTGGGTAGGAGACGAAAAAACAAGGATTACAAAATATAATCCTTGTTTTTAGTTTGCTTCATCACTGCCCGAGGGCAGCAGCAAAGACCGTCGTATTATTCAGCGTTGATGACAGCTTTGTGGACGGCGTTCCAGCCAGCAGCGTTGAGACCCCAGTTGTTGGTGGAGTTCTTGTTGCCATTGATTCTGACCTTGCTTCTCTTTACTTTTTTGTTGGCATTAATACCCATGGTGATATGATTTTTATTATTTAACTTACTGATTTATTGAATATAAATTAAAATATATGTTTCGAAAACGTTTTGCAAAGTTACAATATTTATCTGACATACACAAATTTTTTTTGTGAAATCTCAATTCGGCCGACCATCTGTACTATATTTTCCATAGTAGAGTCCTTGATAAAACGGGTTTGTAGCGGCCACAAAGCGGGGTCTTAACGGGGTAACCCCGATAAAACCCCGTTTAGACCCCGTTAAGACCCCGCTAAGAGAGCGAACCAAGGTGTACTGGCTGACATCAACAGATTTGACCATTTTGATGGATTAAGCCCATTCTCATTCGTTTCGTTCGTTTCATTCGTTTCGGATTATATAATATAATGATTTATAGTTTGTTATAGCGTATGAAGCAGGTAAATAACAAAGTATGAAAAATTGCTTATAACAAACTGATTTTGCGGTAAGTACAGCATTCGAAACGAATGAAACGAACGAAACGAATGAGACCCAAGGTGAATAGCGATTTTTGAGAATTGACAAATGTAGGGTGGCATACGTCTTGATTCACTTTTCACTTTTTTTTTGTGGAGTCGCAAATTTTTCATATCTTTGCATTTTAAAACTATTAATGATTGATATTATGAAAAAGAAACTTGTTCCGATTGTTGTTATTGTTGCTGTTGTTGTTATCGGCTTCCTGTGGGGTGTCGGTGTGAACAACAAACTTGTTGCTGAAGAGGAGTCTGTTTCCTCGGCTTGGTCGCAGGTGGAGAATGTGTACAAACGTCGTGCAGATTTGATTCCGCAGTTGGTGGCCACAGTGCAGGGTGCAGCCAATTACGAGAAGGGCACGCTGACCGAGGTGGTCGAGGCTCGCGCCAAGGCTACTTCTGTGCAGGTGGATCCGAGCAATCTTACCGAGGAGAGTGTGGCCAATTTCCAGAAAGCCCAGGATAATCTTTCGGGTGCGTTGTCCCGTGGGTTGAATGTCATCGTGGAACGCTATCCCGAGCTGACAGCCACTCAGGGTTTCCGCGATTTGCAGACCCAGTTGGAGGGAACCGAGAACCGTATTGCTACGGAGCGTGGCCGCTTCAATGAGACCGTGCAGAAGTACAATACTTTGCTCCGCAAATTCCCCAATAGTTTGATTGCCAGTATTTGCGGTTTTGATAAGAAGGGCTATTTCACTGCTCCCGAGGGTAGTGAGGAGCCTGTGCAGGTCAATTTTGATTTTTGATTATTTTCAGTATTAGCCGATGCGTAGGTTTTTGCTTTCGCTGTTGCTGTTGTGGCCGCTGCTTTCGCTGACGGCGCAGGAGCGTTGGTGCCCCGAGCCTACCAACAGGCTTGTGAACGATTATTCAGGTATGCTCTCTGATGCCGACCGTGAGGCATTGGAGAGCAGACTTGTGGCTTTCGACGATAGTACCTCGAACCAGATTCTGGTCATCATCACTCCCACGTTGAATGGGGAGGAGATTATGGATGTGGGCACCCGTATCGGCACACAATGGGGTGTGGGACAGAAGGACTTGAAGAATGGTCTGGTGATTTTGATCAAGTCGAAGACTGAGGAGGAGGATTATGGCGATGTGGCCATTCTGCCTGGCTACGGTCTGGAGGGGGCTTTGCCTGATGCTTTCTGCCGCCATATCATAGACGATCAGATGATAGGTCCTTTGGGCGAAGGCGACTATTACAGGGCTTTGAATGATGCTTTGGATGTTATTGAGCCTGTGTGCCGAGGAGAATACAATTTTGAGCAGTATCGACAGGCTGAACGTCGTTCGTTGCTGGGCACTATGGGTGCGCTGGTGTTGATAGTGGTTGTGGTATTCATTCTGGCTGACAGATATAACCGAAAACATCCGCACGATTATGACAATAATGACTCCAATAATGATGACCACACCTATTTCGGCGGATTTCCAGGAGGAGGTTTGGGCGGTTATGGTGGTTTTGGAGGTTTCAGTGGAGGCCGTACAGGCGGTTTTGGAGGCTTTGGCGGCTTCGGAGGAGGCAGTTTCGGTGGGGGCGGAGCCCATGGGCGTTTCTAAATGTTTTGTTTGAGTGGGATGTTAGTCCCACGTCTTTTGCCCCATTCTTTCTGAAAGAATAAGGGAGGCCTTGTAGTGGGGTATATGTGGCAAGGAGGTGCCCTCGTTTGTAGGTCAGCGAAAGGTGCCGTCTCGGTGATGCGTGGGTCGCTCCTGCATCACTCCGTGGAGCGACCCTATAGCGACGTTACAGCGACCCTTTAGCGACCGTACATAGTCCGAGCAACGAGGGCGCTACGTCGCTTCCCCGTGGTTGCTCCTATGCCGAGGGTGGGGCTGTGTATGGTGCTAACCTTCCAGATGCTCTTTGCGGAGCAGGTCGTTGACTGTTTTGACTGGATTGAAGGTGGCCAAGGGCACTTCGACGAAAAGGGTTGTCCAGTGGGCCATGGCTCCGTTCCACAAACCGGGTAGTTCCTGTGATTTGAGGGTTGTGGCACCCTTGGTTTTCTTGCTGATGAATCCTGTGGCAGGGTCAACGAACTTGCGTAAGTCGAAATAGTGACCGCGGTAGTCTTTGGTGGCGCATACGAGGTCGACAGGATTAAAGTGGGTGGCAGAGGAAAGAATAGCCTCTTGAGAGGAGTCTTTACGATTGATTTGTGCCGTTTCGACTACTTGCAAACTCTTGATTCCATGAGTGTCACGGGTGAAGAAGGGGCCACCGCCAGGCTCGCCTTGGTTTTTGACCATACCGCAGATACGCATGGGCCTGTTCAGTAAGTCGTGTAGGGCTTGGCTGCGTTGGGAGAGGTCCATGTCGTCGTAGCCTTCGGGCAGGGTGATGTTGAGTTTTGTGGTAGCGAAGGTGGCTATCTTTTTCAATTGTGCCGAGGTGGCGCCTTTGTCAAGGGTATGGAGGTATTCGAACGTTTGCTTTTGAAGTTCGAGCAAGAGTCCGGCAAGTACTTTCTTATAGATAATAGTAGTATGCTTCATCCAGTCGGGCACCACGTTGTCGATGTTTTTGACGAAGATGATGTCGGCACGCTGTTCGTTGAGGTTCTCAATGAGAGCTCCATGTCCGCCAGGACGGAATACGAGTCTGCCCTCTTCGTCGCGGACGGGATTGTTTTGTTCGTCGACAGCGATGATATCGGTATAATGTTTCTGCTCGGAGAAGGTGATGTGTAATTTGACACCCAGGGCTTCTTCGTAATAGCGCTTTACTTCGTTGACTTTTTTGCGGAAGAGGCTGCGATGTTCGGGCGAGACGGTGAAATGGATGTTTACGGTTCCGTCATTCATGCGAGCGTATTCAGCACCTTCGACGATGTGCTCTTCCAGCGGGGTGCGTTGTATGCGCCCATAACGGTGAAATTTGAGCAGACCTTTAGGCAGATTGCCGTAACCCATATATTGCTCCTTGAGGAGGAAGTTGATGACTGTGGCAAAATCGCCTCGGTCCATATAGTCGCCAAAGTCGGCTTTATAATGCTCCATGCAGGCGATAAGGTCGTCAAAAAAGGCGAATGTGCGGATATGCTCAATAAATTCTTTGACGGAGGGATATTCTTTGGCAATATTGTAATCGATGCCGAAATAGGTGGCAGAAAACGCGTAGAGGTCTTTGAACATGCGTGTTGCCGCACCCGATGCGGGAACGAATTTAAGGAGTTTTTTGCCCTTAGACGCCTGGCTATAATAGGAGGCGAAGTGGGAAATCTGCTCGTCGGTTAAACGCAAGATACCGCCATTGTCAACAGTGGCGGCATCTAGTAATTCGGTTTTGGGAAATCCTTGACGGAAATTATTGATTTGGGCTTCAACGATGTCTTCCGTCAATCCCAATGCGGCCATTTGTTTCAGGTCGCTATCGGAAAAGATTGTGGACATAAAATCACTAAATTAGAAGAGTGGTTGGAAATTGGCGTTACCACGTTTTACACTATCGGCAGAAACCTTGACGGTGATCTCGACGTTTTCGCCTTCTTTCAGACGGGTGGTTTTCAGACCTTCGCGATAGTGGGGAATTTGGTTGATGGTGTCGGGCTCATCCACACGACCGGCGATGGTGAAGATGGCAGGAGCGGCAAATTTGGTGTGGAACACGCCGTTCATGTCGCACTGGCCGGTGTCGGCAATAGTGCCGCAATCTTCAGCATTTTGAGGATTGACATATTGGACTTTTACCCATGCTCCGGCAGCAGGGGCGTTCTTGTACTTCGCATCCACAACAGTGACGTCAAGGTAGCACCATGTGTCTTTATCGCAAGCGGTAAAAACGAGAGTGGATAATATACTGATTAACAGAATTCCGATTAATGACCAATTCTTTTTCTTCATAAAAAAAATTTTATTTTTTGTGTTTATATGAATTTTTTTGTCTAATTTTGCAAATGCAAAGATAGTAAAATTTCGTGGTATGAAAACAAAAAAAATTTCTTTTTTATTATTTTTTTTATCAGTTTTTGGTTACAGTTTTTCACAAAATACTATGAATCAGTCTGAAAATGTTGAGAAGGTCTCGTATGTTAAGATAGAGACAACCTATGGCGATATTGTCGTCAAATTGTACAATGAAACCCCAAAACACCGTGATAATTTTTTAAAATTGGTGAAAGAGGGCTTTTATGACGATTTACTTTTCCACCGAGTCATAAAAGATTTTATGATTCAAGGAGGCGACCCCAATTCGCGTAATGCAAAGCCGGGTCAGATGCTGGGTGATGGCACATTGGGCTATACCATTCCGGCCGAATTCAATCCAGAGTTGTTCCACAAAAAAGGTGCTTTGGCTGCAGCCCGTCAGGGAGACCAGGTGAATCCTCGAAAGGAATCCTCTTCATGCCAATTCTATATAGTGCAAGGCAATGTTTGGGATGCCGCCAGATTGCGTATGGTCGAGCAACGCATGGGTAAAAGTTTCACCAAAGAGCAGGCAGAAGCGTATGCCACCATTGGAGGAACCCCCTTCTTGGATGGTGAATACACTGTGTTTGGCGAGGTTGTTGAAGGACTGGAGGTGATTGATAAGATTGCCAGTGTGACCTGTGGACCGATGGACCGTCCTGTTTCTGATGTTAAAATGAAGATGTCAATATTTGAGAAATGAACTCGTTAATAGATAAAATTCAGGCTTATATCGAAGACATCCAAGCTACTTCGATTGAAAAGTTCCAAGACAAAGCCGCGGAAGTAGAAATGTTCCGTGTCAAGTATTTAGGCAAAAAAGGCATTATCAGCGACCTTTTTGAGCAGTTTAAATCAGTTCCAAATGAAGAGAAGAAGGAATTGGGCAAGGCTCTCAATCAGCTGAAAGTTGCCGCAATGGACAAAATCGAGGAATTCAAATCGTTTGTCGAAGAAAATGAGGAGTCGGGCAAGGTGCAGGATCTCACTATGCCGACCGACTTTGCCACTTTGGGCAGCCGACATGTGTTGTCGGTTGTGATGAACGAGATTACCGATATCTTTGCCCGCATAGGTTTTACAGTTGCCGAGTCTGTTGAGATTGAAGATGACTGGCATCTGTTTTCGGCTTTGAATTTTCCGCCGGACCACCCTGCTCGTGATATGCAGGATACGTTCTTCGTTGAGAAAGAGGAAGGCCGCCAGGAGGTCGCTTTGCGTACCCATACTTCGTCGGTGCAGGTGCGCGTAATGGAGAACAGCAAACCGCCTATCCGCATTATTGCTCCAGGACGTGTGTTCCGAAATGAGGCCATTAGTGCTCGTGCCCATTGCATCTTCCATCAGGTGGAAGCATTGTATGTCGACAAGAATGTTTCGTTCTCGGATTTGAAACAGACACTTCTTTATTTTGCAAAGGAGATGTTTGGAGAACAGACACAGATTCGTCTGCGTCCTTCCTATTTCCCCTTCACAGAACCTTCTGCCGAGATGGATATCTCATGTGGCATTTGTGGGGGTAAGGGTTGTAACATCTGCAAGGGTACAGGCTGGTTGGAGATATTGGGATGCGGTATGGTTGATCCTAATGTGCTGCAAGCATGTGGTATAGACCCCAAAGAGTATACTGGTTTCGCGTTAGGTATGGGAGTGGAACGTATGGCTATGTTGAAGTACCAAATTCGTGATTTGCGACTCTATTTCGAGAACGACCTGCGTTTCTTGAAGCAATTTGATGCCATAGTCTAATTGTTGATGGATGTTCTTGTTTTTGTATAATGATTTGATTCCATGAGTTGTATAGAGTTGAATGGAATGGATTTTTATGCATTCCATGGCTGTTTTGCCGAGGAACAGGCAATAGGTACCCATTTCCGAGTGGATGTGGCCTTTGAAACTGATACTTTGATTGCACAACAATCTGATTCCATAGATGATACGGTCAGTTATTTGGATGTTTACCATACGGTGAAACGCGAAATGATGAAGCCATCGCATCTTTTGGAACATGTGGCGGATAGAATAGGGGAGGCTATTCTGCAAGAATATCCTAATGTTGAAACGGTTACAACAAAGGTGTACAAACTCAATCCTCCTTTGGGAGGACAGTTGGAATCAGTTTCTGTTGCAGTTACAAAAGACCGTTCTCGGCGAAACTAAAGTAGTCGGATTTTCCCTCGGGAGTGACTCCGACGATAATGTGTTCAATTAATTTGATATTGAGTATTTTGCCGGCATCGGCAATATGCCGTGTCAGTTCTTTGTCTTGAGTGCTGGGACGCAGCGCGCCTGACGGGTGATTGTGTGCGACGGCTATCGCTACAGCCCTATGCTCTAATGCTGCCCCAAAAATTATTCGTAAATCGACAGCTGTATTAGTGAATCCTCCAGAGCTAATACGCTGTTTCCATGATACTTTGTTGCGTTGGTTCAGGTATACGGCCCAAAATTCTTCATGGGGTAAATCGATAAGGCTCGGAGCTATGCACTTGAATAGTTCTTGGCTGTCGGTGATGATCTCTTCTTTTTTGTCTTTGTGTTCGCTCAACATCCGGTTCCCTAATTCCAGGGCGGCTAAAATTGTAACAGCTTTTGCCTGGCCAATGCCTTTGAAATTTCTTTGTAATTCGCTCACTTCCAGTCTTGCCAAGTCGGTCAAACTGCCTTGGGTGAGTTGAAGAATTGATTGGGCCAAATCTATCGCACTCATGCCTGGAATACCTGTCCGAAGCAGTATGGCGAGGAGCTCTCGATTTGTCAGATTCTTTTTGCCTTTCATGATCATTTTCTCACGAGGCTTATCTTCTTCCGCCCATTGTGATATAGGTAGACTTTTCAATTCGTTAGGATTGTCTTCTTTCTCCATTGCAATATATTTTTTTGCAAAAATACATATTTTTTTAGAAAAAACCTTGTTGTGTCGATAAAATTTCTTATCTTTGCATGTTCAAAAAGTGTACTAACTAAAAAAACTTTAATACGTAAGATATGCAGAATAAAGGACTTATTAGATTTCTCACATGGGCTTTCGTGTTAGTGTGTTTGTATCAATTATCGTTTACGATTGTTACAAGCATCGTTGAGAAGAACGCGAAAGCAGCAGCGGAAGCCTATGTTGCAAGTAACGAAACACAAACTTTTATCAACACTCAAGCCAAAGGAGATAAGCTGTATGCTCAGGCTTTGACCGATTCACTTTTGGTGGATCGCGAGGCTCAGTATACTGATTCCATGGCAACTGAGAAGGTTTACCTCGGTTACACCTATCGTCAGTGTCAGGCTCGTGAGATCAATCTCGGTCTGGACCTGAAAGGCGGTATGAACGTTATGCTCGAGGTTTCGACCGTTGATGTCGTTCGCGCACTCGCTGGCCACACCGAAGATACTACCTTCAACAAGGCTATCGATATGGCTTTGGATGCTCAGAAGAAAACCACCAACCGTGATTTTGTTTCGCTGTTTTACGAGTCAATCAAACAAATTGACCCGAATGTTCAGTTAGCATCTTATTTCAATGCGCAGTTGCGTGAGCGTATCAAACTGAACGATGATAATGATGCTGTCATCAAGGTTGTTCAGGAAGAAGCTGCAAGCGCATACGACCGCACTTATGAAATTCTCCGCAAACGTATCGACAAATTTGGTGTCGCTCAGCCCACAATTCAGAAACTGAGTGCTTCCGAGCGTATCCTTGTCGAACTTCCCGGTGTCAAAGATCCCCAGCGTGTCAGAAAGCTCCTCCAGGGAACTGCCCAGTTGGAGTTCTGGTCGACTTACGACAACCTTGAGGCCTACGCCATGTTGGAGAAGGCTGACAAATATCTTGCCTCTATCGGTGCCAAGAGCGAAATTGAAGAAACTGTTCAGGACACCGCAGTCCAGACTGGTGACAGCGCTACGCTCGATGTTGATGCTCTCGCTACCAACAATGAGACCTCCGAAGTCGAAGCGGCTATCAACGACCATCCCCTGTTTAATGAAAATATGTTGCTGCCCCGCGTTGACCAAAACCGTAATTTGGTGAGAGGCCCTGTTGTGGGTATTGCTGCTGGTAAGAATCGTGATGCCATCAGCAGAATGATTGCTACCGCTTTTGAAAAGAGAGTTCTTGATGCCCGTACCATTAAATTCTTGTGGGCAGCCAAACCTTTGAAGGATGGTTCTGATTACTATGAGTTGTATGCAATCAAGATTGCTACTCGTGATGGTTCTGCTCTGCTTGATGGTGGCGTTATCACTGATGCTCGTCAGGATTTCAGCCAGGCTGGCGGTAATGAAATTTCCATGACTATGAATAATGATGGCGCGCGCGAGTGGAAGCGTATCACTGGCGAGAATGTGGGAAACTGCATCGCCATCGTTTTGGACGACTTGGTCTATTCTGCTCCTGTTGTGCATGGTGAGATTGCAGGTGGCCATTCTTCTATCACTGGTGACTTTACCCTTGAAGAGGCAAAGGACCTTGCCAACATTTTGAAGTCAGGTAAACTTCCTGCTCCTGCCGTTATCGTACAGGAAGCTGTTGTCGGACCTTCTTTGGGTCAGGAATCCATTCATAATGGTCTCCTCTCCTTCATTTTGGCTTTCATCGTTGTCCTTATCTATATGATTGTGTTCTACAATCGTGGTGGTTGGGTATCAGCTATTGCACTTATCACCAACATCTTCTTGCTGATGGGTATTCTTGCCTCTGTGGGTGCTGTGTTGACAATGCCTGGTATTGCTGGTATCGTGTTGACATTGGCTATGGCTGTTGATGGAAACGTTATTATTTATGAACGTATCAAGGAAGAACTTCGTGCGGGTTCCAGTATGCAGAATGCGGTGTCTGCTGGTTTCAGCAATGCTTACTCTGCCATCATCGATGGCCAGGTGACAACCTTCTTGTTGGGTTTGGTGCTGATCATGTTTGGTTCGGGTCCTGTCCAAGGTTTCGCCGTCACCCTCTGTATCGGTATCGCCACTTCATTGTTCACATCTATCTTTATTACCCGCTTGTGCATCGACTGGATGTTGAATCACAAGAAAAAGATGAATTTCTCCTTCCCATTCTCTGAAAACTTCATGCGCAATGCTCATGTTGATTTCATTGGCAAACGCAAAGTTTTCTATACTATCGCAGTTATCGCTATTGCAATCTGCCTTATTGGTATCTTTGCTCGTGGTTTGAGCCGTGGTATCGATTTCACTGGCGGCCGTACATACGTAGTCCGTTTTGACCAGCCTGTCAATGCTGTCGATGTCCGTTCTGCTATGGAAAGTCAGTTTGGTGAAGCACCTGAAGTGAAGACATACGGTCCTTCTTCTCAGTTGAAGATTACTACCAAGTATAAAGTTGATGAAGAGGGCGAAGCCGTGAATACTGAAATCATGACCAAACTCTATGAAGGTGCCAAGGGCTTCTTTGCAGATGAGGTTACTTACGACGAATTCCGTTCTACCGAAACCAATCCGTTGGGTATTATCCAGTCCGAACAGGTGGGTGCTACCATTGCCAATGACTTGGTGCGTAATGCTTTCTTGGCTGTGATTGGTGGTCTGCTTGTGATGTTTGTCTATATTGGCATTCGTTTCCGTAGCTGGCGTTTCGGTGTCGGAAGTGTGGCCGCTCTTGCTCACGATACCATCTTGGTTATTGGTGTCTTTGCGTTGTTGCATGGTCTGTTGCCTTTCAATTTGGATGTTGACCAGTCGTTCATTGCTGCAGTGTTGACCGTTATCGGTTACTCTATCAATGCCACTGTGGTTATTTTTGACCGTGTGCGTGAGTATCGCAAACTCTATCCGAAGCGCACCCTTGCTGTCCAAATGAATGATGCCATCAATTCCACATTGGCTCGTACCATCAATACCAGTGGCACTACTTTCTTCACCCTGTTGATGATGTTCATCTTTGGTGGTGAGGTTATCAGAGGTTTCATCTTCGCCATCTTGGTAGGTGTTGTCTGTGGTGTGTTCTCGTCGGTATGCTTGGCCTGTCCGATTGTGTATGCAATCTCCAAGCGTGAACAAAAACAGATAGAGGCATAAAAATATATTGAATAATTTCTAAAAAGGAATTTGGTTAAATCTCGATGAATACATTCCTCATCATAATAGCACTTGTTCTCTGGGTCGGCTTAAAGTCGTACAAATCGGTACGTCAGCAGATGGCCGATCCGGAGAATTCTGCTGAGGTGAAGGAGCCTGCATCGGCTTCTGTCACATTTGCTGAGGAAGAATGTTCTGCTGGCTATTATAGTTATGAAACTGTTGAGGACATAAATGCAGACCAGAATTCTATGGTTGATGATATTTTTTCCCAACAGAATAATGTAATGTCGGTCGACGCTTCTGAAATGAAAGATTCTGGCAATGAAATTAACTTTGATTTGCGTCAGGCTGTGATATATCAAACAATATTGAGCAATAAATATCTTTCAGAAGTGTAGTAATTAGGATAATTAATTAATTCTTTATAGTAATAAACCTAAATGAGTATGTTTAGAAAAGTACTAATGACAATCGTTCTGCTGCTGACGGCGAATATCGTCCTCGCGCAGGGTACTATTAAAGGTACCGTTGTCGATCCGAAGACAAAAGAGCCTGTGCCTTTTGCCAACGTCGTAGCAAAGCAAGACGGAAAGCAAATCCGTGGTACCCAAACAGACTTTGACGGTAACTTCACAATCAAACCCCTCAATGTTGGTAAATACGATATTGAGGTATCCTGCGTAGGTTACAATAAGTACGTGCGTCAGGCTTTGGATGTGAAAGCTTCCGGCTTTACTGTTTGTAACATTGATTTAACAAGCGCTTCCACTACATTGGAAGAGGTTGTTATCACAGAGGAAAAGGTTCCGGTGCTCGACATCGGTGCAGCTGAATCTGGTCAGCGCCTTTCCACAGATGACATTGCCCGTATGCCTGCCACTGATATCGGTGGTATCGTCGCAGCCGTGGGTGGTGTGGGATATAGTGATGGTGGTTCTGGTACTGCCCGTGGTGAAGACAATATGGTCACCATGCAGGGCGGTGTTCGTAAACGCACCGGTGTTAATGTCCCGAAAGAAGCTATCGCAGAAATCCAGGTTATCTTGGGTGGTACTCCTGCAAGTATTGGTGAGGCAATTGGTGGTACACAGATTATCACCTTGAAACCGCCATCAAGTCAGTTTAAGGGTATTGCCAAATATGAGACCCTTCTTGACTATCGTCTGTCGAATACTTTGATGCTTTATCTTACTGGTCCTATCTTTAAGAAAAAGATTAAAGATGAAAATGGTAACATTACAGGTGATCGTACACTTGTCGGATTCCGTTTGACAGCTCAGGGTAGTTATCAGAATAATCCTCTTTATCGCCCCAAGGGTTATCGCTATTTGGTTGTGAATGACGAATTAGTTCAGCAATATGAACAAAATCCTATTCATTACGACCCCGTTACTCATGCAGTTGACTATGCTGCTGAATCAGGCTTGTATAGAGACGCTTTTGTCGAAATTACTCGCCCGACGAAAAAGGATTTCAGCGGTGATGCCAGCCGTGTTCCCAATATGCGTTCTTGGTCTATCAATGCAGAAGCCGCTTTCGATATCCGCTTCTCTGACTATGCTACTTTGACCGTTACTGGTGAATACGACTATAGTCATGGTGCCTCCACTTCGTTGATGCCTTTGAATATGAGCCGTTCGGCCAATGGTGTCAACACTGTTACCAATGCTGTTATCACAGTTGACTTTACTCAGCGTTTCCCCGATGCAGAAACTTCTGCTGACAACACTGAGGGTGAATCCAAATCCGGTAAAGCCATTAAGAATGTGATGTACAACATCACTGGTATGTTCAACCGTTATAAGAGTGATAATTATAATGAGAAATTTGGTGGCTCGATGGATGATGTCTTTAAATATGGCTATATCGGTCAATTTGAAGTCAACCAGATTCCTACTTACGAATATGTCTCCAATTTCAATTATAATGGTATCTCTCAGGCTGCCTATGTTCAGAACAACTGGTACGACCAAATCAATTGGGATGCTTTCAAACCTTATGAAGGCAATCAGATTTTGGCCAACTACAACTTGCAGCTGCTCGGTATAGAAGACCTTCAGGGTTTCCTGACCAACTTCGACAATTTGCGTTATTATAAAGGTTTGTCCAATGGTGACTCTCCTGATAATATCTATGGTCTGTTGAATAATATTGGTATTCAGAGTAGCAGTTTCAGCAAAGCTCAATACGACTACATCTATTTGCAGGCTAAAGCTTCGGCTGAAATCAAAGGCCATGCTCTCGAAATTGGTTTCCAGTATGACCGTGTTGACCAGTCTTATTATGGCTTGAATGCTTATAAGCTCTGGACTATTATGCGTCAGAATGCAAACCGTCATATTTCTCAGATGGATGTCAGTAATCCTCATTATCGTTGGGTTGGTACTGAACTCTATGTTGACTATGACCGTTTGTACAATCCCGATCAGCAGTCCTATTTTGACAAGGCAATGCGTGACTATTTGGGTTGGTCTGGCAACTATGAAGGCGAACGCACCTATTTGGATATTGACCGCTATACTCCCGAACAGTATGTTGAAGCTGGCGGTATGAATATGTTCTCCACCGATGAACTTTTCAACGGCGGTGGTAACAATACTTTAATTTCTTACTATGGTTACGACCATACTGGTAAGAAGTACAATAGAAGCAACTGGAGTCTTGAAGATTTCTTTAACCCCAGTGACGCCAAATATCGTTACCTTCCTTCTTTCAGCCCCACCTATATGGCTGGTTATATTCAGGACCAGTTCTATTTCCAAGACCTTATCTTCAATGTGGGTGTCCGTGTTGACTATTTTGATGGCAACCAGTTTGTGCTGAAAGACCCCTATCTGCTGTACGAATCCTACACCGTTAAAGACCTGAAGAATGGTACTGCTGCTTATCAGGGTGACATCTATTCTGGTGCTGGCGATGATTGGGTGGTTTATGTTGATGCCGCTGATGCCGACAACCCCGTTATTTATGGTTATCGTCATGGTTCTATCTGGTACAATGCCAATGGTGTTGAAATTTCTACTCCTAATGATATTGTTGGTAAATCAGGTAAACCGACTCCTTATCGTACTCCCGCTGGTCAGAAGGCTTTGGCCAATAACTCTGTTGGAACTGAGGCTTTTGAAGACTACACTCCTCAGGTTGTTGTTATGCCTCGTATCGCTTTCTCCTTCCCTGTGGGTGACAACTCTCAGTTCAAAGCCAGTTACGACATTATTGCCCGTCGTCCGTCGAGCGGTTGGCAGGCTGATTATTACGACTATTTGTATATGTCGCAGCTTACTTCTCCGACAAACAACCCCAATCTGAAACCCGAACGTATTACTAACTACGAACTTGGTTTCCAGCAGGCTCTCACCGAGTCTTCCGCCATCAGCATTTCTGCTTATTATAAGGAGACTCGTGACCTGATTCAGTTGGTGCAGTATGCTGGTGCTGATCCTAACCAGAACTACTATTCTTACGACAATCTTGACTTCAAAACCATTAAAGGTCTCACCTTCGGTTATGACCTCCGCCAGACCAAGAATGTCCGTATCAATGCTAACTATACTTTGCAGTATGCAGAAGGTACTGGTTTGTCTCAGACCACTATGACCGAACTTATCAAGGAAGGTTACACCACTTTGAAGATGCTCAATCCTATCAATGATGACCGTCGTCATGAGTTCAAGGCTAATGTGGACTTCCGCTATTTTAGTGGTGCCAAGTATAATGGTCCTACCATCACTCGTGTTGTCAAAGACAGCACTGGTGAGGCTCGTCAAAAGACCGTCAAGTTACTTGAGAATTTTGGTGTGAACTTCATGGCTGTTGCTCAGTCCGGTCGTCCTTATACCAAAGCTTTCAGTAATACTCAGAGTACTATTGTCGGTAGCTATCGCGGTGCTCGTTTGCCCTGGGGCTTCTATTTCAACGTTATTGTTGACAAGTCGTTCCCCATCAAGGTCGGAAAACGTCAGACCATGCTTACCGTTGCTTTGACTGTTAACAACCTGTTCAACATTCGTAATGTAACGCAAGTTTATAGTGTAACTGGTAACCCCGAGGATAATGGTTATCTTACCGACCCCGAGACGCAGTCTGTTATCAACACTTATCTTGACCCCGATTCGTATAGAGACCTCTACACTATCGCTCTGCGTAATAACAACTGGAACTACTGCAATCCTCGCACCTTCAAACTTACGCTGTCTTACGCTTTCTAATTTCAACGAGTAAAAATAATATAAAATATGAAGAATATATTTAGCAAATTAGTATTGGTGGCTTTCCTCTTCTCCGCATTGTCGGGGACGGCAATTGCTCGCGAATGCACGACTTGCAAAAAGTCGAGTGCTAAGAAAGCAGCTGTTCAGACTAAAGCCGCTGTGTGCAAGAGAGCACAGAGTACCGCAGAGCTGAATGTCAACAATGTCAGAGCTCTTATCAATGGCTATGGCAACATGTGGTACGATGGAAGTATCGCTCAATACCATCTGCCGAAGAATAGCAATACCTGCCCTCTTTATTGTGCAGCATTGTGGATTGGCGGCACTGACGTCAATGAACAGCTCCGTATTGCCGCTCTTCGTTTTGGTCAAGATGGTGATGATTACTATCCTGGTCCCCTTGAACTGAGAACCGCTGCTGTTGACCTCCCTGTCTGTAACCAGTATGATAAACACTATATCATAACTAAGACCGAGGTTCAGGCTTTCATGGCCATGTTTGACTATGATGACAATGGCGCTACTCCGAATGAGAGTTATTCTCCTGACAATATCTCTGCCACTATTAAAGATTGGCCTGGTAATACTACTAATCCCAATCAGTCCAACTTCCTCGCTCCTTTCTATGATGCAAATCATAATGGAGTCTATGAGTGGGAAGAGGGTGACTATCCTTACTACGATTTCAACAATGACCTTTGTCCTCGTACTTTGAAAGCACAATGGGGTAGAGAGTATACATCTCATGTTTCTCCTACTGCTGAAACCGAGGCTGGTATTGTTACGGGTGGTCTTCTTTCCGACCAGGTTCTGAAGGGTGACCAGACAATTTGGTGGGTGTTCAATGATATGGGTAACGTCCACACCGAATCTAAAGGTCAGCCTATTGGTATGGAAATCCGCGCTCAGGCTTTCGCTTTCTCCACTAATGATGAAATCAACAATATGACTTTCTATTCGTATGAGATCATCAACCGTTCTACATACGAATTAAAAGACACCTATTTCAGCCAGTGGATTGATGCCGACTTGGGTTATGCTTATGACGACTTTGTCGGTTGCGATGTCAAGCGTGGTTTGGGTTATTGCTACAATGGTGACGAACAGGATGGTCCTGGTTCTGGTTCTTATTCTGGCATTCCTCCCGCAGTCGGTATCGACTTCTTCCAGGGCCCCTATATGGATCCCGATGGTAAAGACAATCCTAAGATTGATATTGCTAAAATGAGAGCACATCACCCAGATGAATTGAAACGCTACCTCCTTCCCGATGGTACTTACGATACTATTTCTCTGACTGATGATGCAGACCTTTATTATCCTGAAGCTTGGTACTTCACCCCTGGTGATGCTATTGGAAACTGTGCTATCAATGGTGTTAACTTTGGTAACAACATTGTTGACGATGAACGTTTCGGTATGCGTCGTTTCGTGTATTACAATAATAGTTCTGATGCTATCAGTGGTGAGCCTGATAAGGCTACCGACTATTACAACTACTTGCGTGGTTACTGGAAAAACGGTCAACGTATGAAATATGGTGGAAATGGTATCAACACCGATGTCACCGAGTTTGACTGCGATTTCATGTTCCCTGGCGATTCCGACCCCTTGCATTGGGGCACTGATGGTAATGCTGTTGATGATTGGACTGAGGTTACCGCTGGTAACAGCCCTAACGACCGTCGTTTCATGCAGTCTGCAGGTCCTTTCACCCTGAAACCTGGTGCACTTAACTATGTTACTGTTGGTATTCCTTTCGCTCAGGCAGCTTCTGGTAATGCATACGCATCTGTCGAATTGCTTCGCTCTATCGATGATGTTTGCCAAGCTTTGTTTGAAAACTGCTTCAAGGTTCTTGATGGTCCTGATGCTCCTACGCTGATTGCTCAGGAAATGGAGAATGAGGTTATCCTTTACATTAAATACGATAACCCCAGCAGTAACAACTATGGTGAGAAGTATTCTGAAATTGATCCTTCTATTGTCCGTTCTTATAATGATGCCAGTGGCAAGACCATTGTTTATTCTGACGACGACCGTAGCTACAAGTTCGAAGGTTATCAGATTTATCAGTTGAGAGATGCTAATGTGTCTATTGCTGATATTCGCGATGTCACCAAAGCTAAACTTGTTGCTCAGTGCGATATCCAGAACTACTATGACACCATCGACTCCATTTCTTACAATACCACTACCATGCAGAATGATACCTTCCGTAATGAAAATCCCAGCATTGGTATTGGAACTCTCGTTAACTACACCATCAACTCTACCACTGGTTTGATTGAACCTAATATCATGGTTGAAGGTGCTAATAAGGGTATTCAGCACGTCTTCCGCATCACTACTGATGCTTTCGCCACAGGTCGTAATACTTCTTTGGTCAATAATAAGGAATACTATTATATTTGTATTGCTTATTCTCAGAACCGTTTCAAAGAATATTCTCAGACTGAAGCTGCTTATCTTGACGGTCAGAAAGAGCCTTATTTGGCTGGTCGTAAAGATGAGTTTGGACGTACTATCACCGCTATCACCGCTATTCCTCACGATCCTACCTCTGAGAATGGTGGTACCATTGTTCAGGCCGAGTTTGGCTTGTGCCCCAACATCACTCGTATAGAAGGTTATGGTAATGGTGGTTCCATCCTCCGTCTCACCGATGCTTCTATCCAAGAGTTGATGGGTGCTCCTGGCGTTCCTGGTAAACCCGCTGGTGTTTTCACAGGCACCAAGATGGACAACAATCCTTGCCAGATTCTCAATCCTCGCTATGAGCAGAACTACGGTCCTATTTCTGTCAAAGTCATTGACCCCTTGAATGTCAAGGCTGGTAAATATTTGATCAAATTTGAACAGAAAGCCAATATCGATGAGGCAAGATGGATTATTAGCAAAGCTTCTGACGATCCTACCTATGCTGAAAATCCTTATCTCTATGATAATGTTTTGGCCGATACTTCTGATTTCGTCATTGGTCGTCACAACGAACAGCTCTTCCTTGATTTAGGTGTTGCTGTTTCTCTTGAAAATCCCACACCTATTGCTTCTGAACTTATTGTCACAACCAACAATAACCAGAACTTTGTTTCTCGTTATTACGGCGGTTTCGTCAATGAGAATGTTCTTCTGAACTCTAAGATGACCTTCTCTGACAATTCCAAGCAGTGGTTGACTGGTTTCCCCGATAACGATAACTACCAGATGTACAACTGGATTCGTTCTGGTACCCAATTTGCAGAAGGCACTCGTAACACTTTCACCACAACTCCTGGTGAAATCAACCTCGCAGAAGCTTATCTTGACGAAGACTACTTCAGAAGCTATCAATATAGCGCACAATCTGCAGTTCAGTCCACAGGTATCGACAAATTCCAAGTTTTTGAGTCTGTTGTAGGTGGTCTTTGGGCTCCTTATGGTCTCTGCTCCACTTTGCCGTTCCACCCGGGTTTCTGCTATCGTTATTATGTCGCTCCTGATGAGTTGATTGATAGCATTTGCTCTGTCAGTTCTCAGTATGCTAATAACTACAATAAGAATACTATCATCCGTAAGACTATGGACAACTTCCGTAACAAGTCTCTTAACTTTAACGATATGTCCATGTTGCCGAGTGTTCGCATTGTATTGACTAATGATACTTCTAAATGGACCCGTTGCCCGGTTCTTGAAATGTGTGATGACCACACTCAATCTGAAGGCAATGTCCGTAGATTCCAGATGCGTAAACATGCTTCTGTTGACAAGACTGGTAAGACCATTGATCAAGTCAATGCATCGCCCGATGTCAATGATCCCAACAATCCTTGTTACATTAGCGAAACAGGTATGGGTTGGTTCCCCGGCTATGCTATCAATACTGTTACCGGTGAGCGTTTGAATGTCATGTTCGGTGAAGACTCTCGTTACATCCAATACAATGGACGTGATATGATGTGGAATCCCGTTGCAGAGGTTATGGATGGTACCCAGAACTACATCATGGGTGGCCGCCACTTCATCTATGTGATGAATGCAACCGACCAGATATTCTATGATCTCAAGAACAACGACAATTCAACCGTCACTTCTTTCAGAACGCCTTCTTACGATGCAGGTCGTTGGGCTGTTAAGATGTTGTCTTCTTTGGACCGCTTGCTTAATTATGTCCCCAGAACTGATGTTGAAAAACTTCGTATCAACCATGGCGTTTTGGATGGTGAAAGCACTACCTTCAACTCCACTCGTGACTCCATCTCCTTCTTCTTCGCTTCTGCCGCTTGGGTCAACATGCCTTATGTCTTCGAACGTTATCAGTTCGACAATCCTATGGATATTCCTTGCGATGTTACTATAGACATCGACGTGAACAACACTTATGGTCGTTACCTGTCTCCCAACAGATCTTCTGTCAGTTTGTTCCCCTCTGCCTCTAAGCAGAACAACGACTATCCTATGTATGAGTTTGAACTCACCAGCGATATCGCTACTCTCACCGGTCAGGCATCTAACGAAAACGCTCGTCAATCCTATCGTGATTCTGTCTTGAGTGCTATCAATGTTGTGCCGAATCCGTACTACAGCTATTCTACCTACGAGACCACCAGTCAGTTGGAAACCAAAGTTCGCTTTGTCAACATCCCTGTTGGTTCTACAATTTCTATTTATACAGTTGATGGTACTTTGGTTCGTCGACTTGGACCTACTTCCGGAACTGCTACCACACTTGACTGGGATCTTCACAACCACAATGGTATTCCTATTGCGGGTGGTGTCTATCTGATCCATGTCAATGCTCCTGGTATCGGTGAACGTGTTATCAAATGGTTTGGTACCATGCGTCCTGTCGACCTGAACTCCTACCAGTTCTAAGCATTGATTGTTAACATTAAAATATGTCAGAAATGAAAAATATATTTAGAATAATAGCTGTAGTAGCCATCATGATGCTGTTGTCTACTGAGTCTCTTATGGCTGGTAACGACAACCGTAGAGGTACTGCTGGTGCAACAGAGTTGCTCATTAACCCATGGGCTCGCAGTACTGGTTGGGGAAGCGTCAGCGTTGCCAATGTGCGCGGCCTCGATGCCTTCTATTCCAATATTGCTGGTCTCTCTTTTATTAACAACATTGAGTTCTCCTATTCCAACACTTTCCTCTATGGTGGTAAGAATGGTCTGAATAGTGGCGGTAGTATCAATGCCTTCGGCCTTGGTATTCGTATTTTCGACCAGGGTGTCATGGGTGTCAGTTTGATGGCTGTTGGTTTTGGCGATATTGATGTCACAACTGTGGAAAGTCCTGAACCTATCAATGGTACATTCTCTCCCACGCTCATGAACATTAATATTGCTTACGCCCACTCTTTCACCAACACCATTCATGGTGGTGTTAATGTCAAGATCATCAGTGAGTCTACTGACAACATCTCCGGTTCCGGTTTTGCTGTTGATGCCGGTATCCAGTATGTTACTGGTGCTGACGATGAATTGAAATTCGGTATTAGTTTGAAAAACTGGGGTCCTGCTATGAGCTTTGGCGGTACTGGTATGTCCTTTACCTTCATCAATGCAGCCTCCAATAATATGACTGCCGAATATCGTTCTGCCGAAATGGAATTGCCCACTTGCTTAAACATTGGTTTGGCTTATGACTTCCTTTTCGAAACTTGGAGTCAGCGACTCACCCTTGCTGCTGCTTTCAACTCTAACGCATTCTTGAAAGACAACTTTACTCTTGGTTTAGAGTATAGCATGTTCAACATTTTCACCATGCGTTGTGGTTATGTTTGGCAAACTGATATCTTCAGCGAGAGCGATCGCACTACTGCCAACACTGGTCTCTGTGCAGGTGCCTCCTTCGATATTCCTATTGCCAAGAAGGGTAGCGACAGCAAAACAGGTCTTTCGATCGACTACTCCTATCGCTCTTCTGCAAATTTGAAAGGATCCCATTCTATCGGAGCTACTTTCAGATTCTAAGGGCAGGTAGATTTTAATGAAAGATTAGGAAAGGCTTTCAAAAGCCTTTCCTAATTTTTAGATACTCTGAAAAAATCATTTAAATTATGGCAGAAATCAAATATTATAGTGAAGAGGGACTTCAAAAGCTGAAGGATGAGTTGCATCATCTTATAGCTATCGAACGCCCAGCCGCAGCCGCTGCAATAGCCGAGGCTCGCGATAAAGGCGACCTCTCAGAGAACGCTGAATACGATGCGGCTAAAGAAGCTCAAGGCCATTTGGAAGCACGTATTACCAAACTGCAATTGTTGGTTGCTAACGCACGCTTGCTCGACGAATCCAAAATTGATACCTCGAAAGTGCTTTTACTTTCTAAAATCACCATTCGTAACATCAAGAATGGAATGAAGCAGGTTTATACAATTGTCCCTGAGAGCGAAGCCAACCTGAAACAGGCCAAGATTTCAATCACATCTCCTTTTGCTCAAGCTTTCTTAGGCAAGAAAGCTGGCGATAAAGTCGATGTCGTGGTGCCTGCTGGTACTATGCAGTTCGAAATTCTTTCTGTTGAAAGATAAACCCGGTACGTAAAGAATAGAGACCTCTTTTGCAAGAGGCCTCTATTCTTGTATTCTTTTCCATGCTCAACTTTTTGCAATCATACGGCCTCTGGGGACTTTTCATCGGCTCATTCTTGGCAGCCACTGTTGTCCCATTCTCTTCCGATGCCCTCTATGCTGGAATCCTTTTGGCTGGCTGCAATCCTGTTTCATGTCTCATCGTTGGCACTATAGGCAACTGGGTGGGAGGATTGACCTCTTTTGGTATCGGATGGTTGGGCAAATGGGAATGGATAGAAAAGTGGTTCCATGTTAAAAAGGAGACATTGGAAAAGCAACGCAGCCGTATCGACCGTTTTGGAGTATGGCTTGCCTTGTTTACGTGGCTTCCTTTCGTGGGCGATGTCTTTGCCATCGCTTTGGGCTTCTATCGCCTCTCGCCTGTCAAAAGTGCCTTATTCATGCTTATAGGCAAATTCCTTCGCTTCCTGGGTTGGACACTCTTGTTTTATTACACGGGTTGGAGCCTTTAGCCCTTCAATAAAAAAAGCGGCCATAAGCCGCTTTATATCCCATTAAATAGCCTCACTTCTATTTGAAGTGGGCATATATCTCCGAGGCCAATTTCTCCATCTCAGCGGGCTCCATTTTGATGTGATGATGGAAATCCAAGTCGCCTTCCGATTGTAGCGGCATAAGGTGGATATGTGCGTGTGGGACATCCAATCCTAACACAGCCACACCGACCTTGGTGCAAGGGCACACCTCTTTGAGAGCTTTGGCCACCCTTTTGGCAAAGAGTTGGAGTTCGGCATAGAGTTCGTCGTCAAGGTCAAAAAGGTAATCCACCTCTTTCTTAGGAATGCAGAGCACATGACCTTTGACCACGGGGTTGATATCCAAAAAAGCAAAGCAGTTCTCTGTCTCTGCCACTTTGTAGCAAGGTATTTCCCCTGCCACGATTCTTGAAAAAATAGATGCCATATTATAAGGTTATTAATTGTTGTAGACAAATGTTCCGTTCTCGGTCGACACAGTGACCTGAGGGCCCTGGTTAGCCTCCACATGGCCTATAATCTGAGCCTCCACATTGAAACTCTTAGAAATCTCAATAATCCCTTTGGCCGTCTCCTCGTCGGTGTATATCTCCATACGGTGACCCATATTGAACACCTTGTACATCTCCTTCCAATCCGTGCCGCTTTCCTGGTGGATCATTTTGAACAGCGGGGGCACAGGGAATAGATTATCCTTCACCACATGCAGATTGTCGATAAAGTGCAGCACCTTTGTCTGAGCACCGCCGCTGCAATGAATCATACCGCTGATCTTGGGGCGATATTCGTCCAGCACCTTGCGTATGATGGGGGCGTAAGTACGGGTGGGGGAGAGGACCATTTTGCCGGCATCCACGCCCTTCACCTCTGTGGCGTCCGTGAGCCTCTTCGAGCCGCAATACACCACCTCTTGAGGCAGATTGTGGTCATAGCTCATAGGATAGTTCTCTGCGTAGAATTTCGAGAACACATCGTGTCTTGCCGAGGTCAGGCCGTTGCTGCCCATACCGCCGTTATATTCGGTCTCATAGCTGGCTTGGCCGTAGGAGGCGAGGCCCACAATCACGTTTCCGGCGTGTATGTTGCCATTGTCCACCACATCGGCTCTGCGCATACGGGCGGTAACGGTGGAGTCCACGATAATCGTGCGCACCAAGTCTCCCACATCGGCTGTCTCGCCGCCTGTGAGGTATATGCCTATACCCAGGTCGCGCATCTGCTGCAGAAACTCTTCCGTGCCGTTGATAACGGCGCTGATAACCTCGCCGGGCACCAGGTTCTTGTTCCTTCCGATGGTGGACGAAAGCAGTATATTGTCCACGGCACCCACACACAGCAGGTCGTCCAGGTTCATCACCACGGCGTCTATGGCTATGCCCTTCCACACACTCAGGTCGCCCGTCTCTTTCCAGTACAGGTATGCCAGCGACGATTTTGTGCCCGCACCATCGGCGTGCATGATGTTGCAATAATCTGCATCACCTCCCACAAAGTCGGGGATGATTTTGCAGAAGGCCTTGGGGAAAAGACCCTTGTCGATATTCTTGATGGCGTTGTGCACATCTTCTTTCGAAGCGGAAACTCCGCGGAGGTTGTATTTTAAAGTATCCATAATACGGTTATTTTTTCTATTTAGTATTCTCACCCAAAGTCTCGGCGGCCTTCACACTATTGTCTATGGCCTCAGAAACATTGATCACATAGTCGCCCAATTTCTCATACAGGGCATACAAGCTGCTGTAAGCGTTGCCGATGGCAAAATCATACACCCCGAGTTTCAGCGCGTCCAAGTGGCGTGCGCGTAGCACATCGCGGTAATGGTTTATGGCCTCCTCGGCGGTGTAGGCCCCTTCGAGGTTGATATTGTCGTACTCGCTGTTGATGTTCTTGTCCATCACATCCAACGCCTGCTGCACCAGGTCGGTCATGTGGCTCAGGTTGTCGTTGAGCCCCTGGTCGAAATGCACAGCCGTCTCGCGTTTGTTCTTGCGCGTCATGGCAATCTGATATATCGTGTCGCCTATGCTCTCCAGGTTGTCCACTATGCGCAGCATCGACGAAATCTTCCTCGAACCCTCCTTCGAAAGATCCCCCTCCGAAGTCTTGGTCAGGTATTTCGAAATCTCCATCTCCATACGGTCGGTTATCCCCTCATACTTCTCTATTCGCTGCACCGTTTTGTCAAATTCCTCGTCATCTTTTGCCGTGCGAAGAACGGGGAGGAACGTATACATCCGCAACACACGTTTCGAAAAGTTCTCAATCTCCTTCTGGGCGGCCTCGATATTGAGCTCGGCGGTATTCGTAAAGCCTCCGCTGATGAACCTCAGGCGGAACTCGTCCTCGCTCTCCTCGCTCGAAGGCTTCACCATCCAATCCACCACCTTGATAAACTGCGGTATGAAGAACGAGAGGATGAACGTGTTTATCACGTTGAAGAACGTGTGGAATATTGTTATGGCCAGCGGTATCTGAGCCACAGGCAGCAAAGCGTAGTCAAACGAGGCCTCCGTGCCGCTGAACTTCTCGGCCAGGTAGGCAATGAGGTTCAACTCGGGATACAGCACCAGCAGCGTCAGCAGCGTGCCCACCATATTGAACACAAAGTGGGCCCTGGCGGCCTTCTTGCCCGAAGTGTTCGCCACCATGGCGGCAATATTGGCCGTGAGGGTGGTGCCGATGTTCTGACCCATGATAATCGCCACGGCAATATCGAACCCTATCCAGCCGTTGGCAGTCATAATCAGCGTTATGGCCATCACCGCCGACGAAGCCTGTATCAGCACCGTGAGCAGGGCGCCCACCACAATAAAAATCAATATCGATCCGAACCCCCAGTTGCTCCAGCTGTGCATCGCGTTCAGCACGGCGGGATACTGCGTCAGGTCGGGCATAGCGTCCTGCAAGAATTGAAGGCCCACCATCAAGATGCCGAAACCTATCACGAACTCGCTGATCGACTTCATCTTGTCGCCCTTCATCAGCATAAACGGCGAAGCTATGGCGAAGATAATCATCGGAAAGACAAACCTCTCCATGCAGCCCCCCATGCCGAGGAGAATGATCCACGAGGTTACCGTGGTGCCTATATTGGCACCCATCACCACCGCTATGGCTCCCGCCAGCGTGAGCAGCCCCGAGTTCACGAAACTCACCACCATCACCGTCGTGGCAGTCGACGACTGTATGGCCGCCGTCACCGCTGTGCCCGTGATGATGCCTCGCACAGGACTGTTGGTCATCTTGCCCATAATGCTGCGCATCTTGCCGCCTGCCACCTTCTGCAAACCCTCGCTCATCAGTTTCATACCATAGATGAACACCACCAAGGCACCCGCGAACTTTATAATTATCAATATTATATCTATGGAACTCATATAATGTTATGCTCTAATATAAATATGCAAATATACAACCATTTTTCCGTATATCGTCAAAAAGTTTTCAACTTTTGTTGAAACGAACCAAAAATAGGCTCACACCCCTCCCCGCAAACCCCACGAAACCGTGTTTTTGAACGAAGAATGTATAGCAATAAAGAATGAAAAATGAAGAATTAAGAATTAAGAGTGAAAAATAAAAAATTAAGAATGAAAAATAAAAAATGGAGAGCCGGCACAAGCCGCTCTCCATTTTCAGTCAAGGTCCCGGTCAATCCGGAATATCCGGAACATCCGGAACATCCGGATTATCCGGAATATCCGGAAAATTCGATAACCAATAACCCTTAATCCTCCAGCACAATCGCCTCCACCTCCTTGTCCCCGTCCATGGTCACCGTGATGTCGGGGTCGGTCTGTCCGCTCTTCCAGCCGCCGAAGCTCCAGCCGGAGGCAGCGTCAAAGTGGATCTGCAGTTCCGTGCCGGCGGGATAGGTGTATTCGCCCACCTCGGTGTGCTCACCGTTCACGGTGTAGGTGCCCGCGTCCTCGGGGTCGAGTGCCAGGGTCAAGGTGAACTCCGAAGGAGGCACAGGGCCCGGTCCCGGCTGCTCGCCGCCCTCAATATCCTTGGGGGTGAGGAAATCGTCCGCGTTCAAGCCGCCGTAGCTCTCGATGGCGCTCCTCAGCTGCACCGCCGACTGATACTGGGCCAGCAACGTGTTGGTCACCTCCAGCCGCTGGGTGCTCACCTTGGTGCCGCTCTGGGTGCTGCGGCTGTGGACCCAAGCTATGCCGCCGTTCACGGCAGAGCCGGCTCCCAGGCAGTCGTCGATGGCGCTGAAGCCAGCCGCGTTCACAAGGCTGCGCACCGTGGTCTCGTCGTCGCCCTGGTCGAGGACGAAAGCCTCGGCCTCGATCACCACGTATGGCACGCCCGTGGCGGCGTTGACCAGCTGTCGGGCGATGAACACCGCAATCTGGTCGCCGTGTTGGAAGCCGCCGTTGTGGCTGACGATGGCGTCAGACAGAGCCTTGACCGTGGTCGAAGCGGTGATGCTGAAGCCGCTGCCGAGGCTGATGTCGGTGCGTTTCACCCCGCCCGTGCCGTCGGTGATGCCGATGCTGGGCAGCGACCCGCGGGTGATCTGGTACGGAGCCACCACGCAGCCGCCCGAGCGCATCTCGTCCTTGTCCAGATAGATAGGCACGATGCCGATGTTCGAGCTCACAAACTCGCTGTAGTCGGTCACCGTCTGCCCCTTGCCCTCAAACGAAGGGTGAAGGTTGGAACTGAAGGCGCGCCACATCGCGATGATGTTGCCCCACTGCATCCTGCGTTTCATCTGCTTCATAGTGCGGGTGGGGGTGTCCTTCTTCTCTACTTTCTGTTTGGCCACAGTTTGTCCCTTGAGGCGGGAGAAAGTCCAACTGCCAGCCGAACCTTTCAAATTAGTGTTGATACCGGTTAAAATAGCCATACGTTTTTGTTTTGCTCCGATTCCACGGGCCTTACTCCGTGTGTTTTAGTGAATCGGACATCCTTTTTGTCGGGGAACCTCCGAGCCGAGCCTCAAGCCGCGCGCATCCATCCGCCCTGCCCCTCGTCCTCCCGAAAAGACGCTGCAAAGATACACAAAAAAACCGCACACCCCCGAAAAGGGAACAATAAAGAACGATAAAGAACAAAATCTTCACAAACGCCACAAAACCAACACCTATATTTTTCAACGAAAATGTCCCGAAAATATATCTTTCAACGAAAATATCCGAAAATATCCGTGAATGACCAAAAATATATCTTTTCAACGAAAATGACCATAAATATCCGTGAATGACCATAAAAAAATTTTCGAAAATTTGCGGACATTGTGCTTCGCATCCCTTCGGGACTCCCATTCGGTCGCGACCACGCTTCGCTAGTTCACGGGTATTCTCGTTTGAAAAATATTCACGAGCATTCTCGTTTACAAAAATGCTTCGCGAGGGGCGTTTTTTTGGACAAAGTGTAGTACTCCTGTAAGGAATGTGGTTTACCGTTGGCAACAAAAGGGATTTGTTGAAAAAAAACAGATAAGGGTATCTACCGCAAGGTGAAACACACCGACTAACAAAAAGTGTTTAGTTTGTTTAGTGTTTAGTGCTATGTGTCTGCAATACACATTCAAAAATGGATTACATTTATAAGATTAAATAAATACTATTATATATAATAATATTTCCAACAAAATTGCATTCTCATA
>JAZUIX010000006.1:0-4129 GCA_045642445.1 Bacteroidales bacterium
GACAGCAATACGAAGTGTTGCACCATAATCTTAAGAAAACATATATTGGTAAATAGTACTGGTGCGTTAACTTTTCGCACCTTAATCAAATAAAGTTTCGATACGAGCAGTTCGTAAGAAACGGAATAAGATAACGGAATAACTAACCAAACAAGAGAAAGTGAGGTAAAGCCATGTATATTAGTCTGAAATATTAATGCCGAAAGAGGTTTGTGACCCAAAATCGTACCTCTTATAACCTTTGCAGATAATAACAACTCTGGCGAAGCGGGAAAAGTAGGCTCTCCGTCAAAGCCAGATGACAAAAATAATCAATTTTTAGAGCCTACCTCAACCCAATAAAACAACAAAAAATCATGAAAAAAGGAATCTTCTTCACCTTGGCAGCGGCCCTTGCCATGTGCTTCGCCGCCTGCACCCCCGAAGGCAACGAGCCCAATACCCCCGACAACCCGAGCGGTAACAGCCTCGTAGGCAGCTGGCGCGTAGACAACATGACCGTCGACGGCCGCGACATGACCCCGCAGGACATGGTCCTCGTCATGAACGCCAACGGCACCGGTGACGTGCTCATGAACGGCCAGAGCGAAAACAACAACTTCGCCTGGAGCGTCAACGGCAACGTGCTCACCGTCCACCCCAACGGCGGCGGCGAGTACAGCTTCACCATCGTCAGCATCAGCGCCACCGAGGCCTCGCTGAACGGCAACGTGGTACCCGGCACCGACATGCAGGGCGACGTCACCATGCACCTGACCAAATGCAACTTTTACTGAAAAAGAGGGTGTAAAGATGCGAAGCCTGTTAAAATTTTAAAGAGAAACCCTCGTTGGTGCGGATTTGCAATCCGCACCTTGTTATTTTTAGGATTTCGAATCCGTCTTCGCCAGCCTTTCATTCCACATCAGATGGAAATTGTTCGCAACGAAAATGTTGGCGGATTGCAAATCCTGATAGTATGTCGTGTTGGATTGCAAATCCAACACAACGGAGTGTCCCCAATTATTTTTGAATCATCACTAAGGAGTTAAAAATAGTTACAACTATCAGGTATTTTTTTTGATACTGCAAAAACAACATTCGTGCGTTGCGAAAGGTGGCAAAGCAAGGGGAAAACGGGGCGGCATCGTTGATGTCGCCCCGTTGGTGTGTTTTAAGCCAGATGTTATCTTACGATAAGGCGTTTCACTACGTTGAAATCGTCGCCGGTGATGCGGACGAAGTAGGCACCCTGCTGCAGGTCGGCGGTGGCGAGGGTGGCTCGCTCGGTGCCGGCGGGGAGGGTGTTGCGCAGTTGGAGACGACCAGCCACATCAATGACTTCGACCATCACAGCGCCCTTGGTGGCAGGCATGGTGAGTTCGACGTCGCTGCTGGTGGGGTTGGGGTAGAGTCGTACACGGGCATCGTCGGTGACGCTGCTGATGTTGCTGTAGAGGGTGGTGATGGAGGCACAGTTGGACCAGTGCTCGCTGAGGAAGTTGTCGCCACAGATGGCACGGACATAGATGTCGTAGGGTGTCTCGCCGATGAGGCCTGTCAGGGTGTAGGGGTGATGGTCGACGATGATGGAGGATCCGTCGCCCTGGCTGAAGCCACGGTAGCCCCACTGTATCTCCCAGGTTTCGGCACGTCCGCCCTCGGTCCAGTCAAGCACCACGCTGTTGCCCTGGATGTCGGAGGCCACAAGGTTGGTGGCATCGGGGCAGACATCGGTGGTGAAGGAGATGGTGTCGCTCCACTCGCCAGGCTCATCAAAGCCTGTGCAGCGAGCACGGACGGCGGCATAGTAGGTGGTGGCGGCTTCAAGACCTGAAACACTGCCCGAGGCAATAGCGGCGGTGCGGATGGTGTCGTAGTAGGAATTGAAGACGTGGAGCTGGTAGGAGTTGTTGTTCTCCTCGGGAGTCCACTTTAAGGTGACTTTGGTGTTGGTTACAGATTTGACCTGCAGGTCCATGGGGGGCAGACAGGGGACATCGGCGGTGTTGAAGGTGCCTTCAACCCAGTTGGAGATGCCTGTGGAGTCGCAGAACTGGCGGACATGGTAGACATAGTCGGTGTTGGGCGAGAGATTGCGCATGGTGTAGAAGGTGTCGGTAATGGTGACGAAGTCGGAGGTCCAACTGGTGGAGACGGCACGGCGATAACCTATCTGGTAAGCCGAACTGGTGTTGCGCCAACGAATGGTTGTACTGCTGTTGCGCACCACGGGATTGCGAAGTATGGGTGTGGGGCAACTGTTTTGACCACAGAGTTCGAGCACAATGTTGGGACGCATGGCGTAGACCATCTTGGAGCCGGTGTAGGAGGTGAGGGCGGCGTTGCTGCTGCAATCGGGGTTCTGGCTGTCGCTATAGAAGGTTGTTGTGGAGTAGCCGGTGGTTTGGTCGACATAGAAGGTTTGTGCCGTGGAGCCGTAGGCACCACTGTTGTCGTCGACGGCTATGACCAGGTTTTGGACACCATCGTAGGAGAAAGGTGTGCGGAGAAGGAGACGATTCCAGCCATTGGCGAAATTGAATGATCCGGAATAGACCAACTCCATATTGTCGATGGGGACGAAGTCGCCATTCGAGGAGAAGTTGTCCAAGGTGGTGTGAGCCATATAGATTGAGCAGGCGGTCTTGGCGGTGATGGCAGCGGAGCCGGCATAGTAGAAATTGATGGCTGTGATGTCGCCCTGGTTGCTTATTTCGTCGGCTTGGATGATAGACTGAGTATAGGAGTATTTATAGTAATTGTTGACAGGCATCTCGTATGAGGTGGTGGCAGCAGTGCCGATGGTGTCGATGGTGCCGTCGTTGCATATCAGGGTGCTGAAAGTATAGGTCTCGGACATCTGGGAAGTCTCGGTTTCGCTGCACTGGCGGCGAATGACGACAGAGTAGCGGGTGCCGGAGTTGAGGCCGGAGAGACTAATGTGGTTGGTGTAGACGGTGTCGGAGATGATGGAGTTGCCATTGGCGGAGCGGCAGATAACCAGATAGGTGGCATTCTCGTCGCCATACCAGGTGAGGTCGGCCGAGGCCATAGAGATACGTGTGGCACGGATGCCCGAAGGACGGGGGCAGCCGATATACTGGACGCTGACATCGTCGATCATGGCAGGGTGTCCGATGAAGTCTTCGGTGCCGGTGGACTGATTAAACCAGTAGAAGGCCAGGCGGTGGACTCCCGAGATGGAGTCGATGATGTAGGAATAGGTGTTCCAGTTTCCTGCCATGCGAACGAAGGCAATATTGGATATATCATTCACATTGCCCCACGGAGTGGTGAGGTTGGCGTCGGTGGGTTCGACCACTATATCGGGGTCGACAATGAAGGCCATGAGGCCGTCGTAGGCGTTGGTACTGGTGCCACCAGCACCGGCACGGAAGGAGAGGATGAAGCTGCTGTCGGAGGAGCCGAAGTCAATGTCGCGATAGCAGGAGGCATTGACGACGGTTTGAAGGTCGGTGCTGATGGTGCGGCCCGTGTCGGCAGAGATATAGATGGCCTGAGTGCCGGTGGAGGCGCCAATGGAGCCGTTGCCGGCAGCAATGCCACGATACCAGTTAACATGGGTGTTGGTGCAGGTCTGCCAGTTGTCCCACTCGTCGGGATTTTCGAAATCGTAAAGATAGGGCACTTGGGCAGGAATCTGACGAGTGATGAAGCGGCCACAGACGCGAGACCATTCAGAGGTGTCGTTGGGGCCGCAGATGTTGCGGACATAGAACTCGTAGGTGGTGGCGGCATTGAGACCGGTGAGGCTGTGGGGATTGTCGTTGACGTTGATGCGGGTGCCGCTACCGAGAGTGAAGCCGGCAGGGCCATATTCGAGTTGCCATGAATTAGTAATAAGCGAGCGGCTGTTCCACGAGAGGATGGCCGAATTGTGCGTAAGGTTGGAGGCCACAAGATTGTTGGGACGCTGACAGTCGGGGATGAGTTCGACCGCAACGCTGTCCAAGAAGGCGTAGTTGTAACCCGTAGAGGCGCCTGTGTAGGTGGATACGAAGGTGATGTACTGTCCTGCGCCAGGGACACTGTCGAAGGCGATGTCGAAAACGGTGGGAGTGGTGGTCACATTGACCGTGTCGACAGGGGTGAAGGTGGCGAGGTCGCCCTGGACGGAGCAGACACC
>JAZUIX010000007.1:0-23250 GCA_045642445.1 Bacteroidales bacterium
AATGTCTGACGAATCTGCTTCAAGAAACAATAAATCGCCTAACCTATTAATTGAAAAATTACAAACAGAGATTAACTTATCTTTAACCCGTTCTAAATCATTTGAGGTAATTGTGACTAGGTAATCTTTAAACAAAGGAACGTTATGATCCTCAAATAATTGCTTAACAAAATCCCGCTTGTATACATTAATGACGCAGTCATTGCCAGTAAAGAGTTCATTTGCTAAGCTATCAAAGTTCTTTTTTAAACTGATGCCATCGGTGTCAATTTGATTGTTTGTTGAGGCTTCCTTTGGTGGTTCTTCATGCAGAATCTCTGCGTTGCTATAATCATCTTCCAGATAATCCTCATCCAAAGCCATTTTGTGAACGAGTTTTATTATGTCCTCTTTGGAAAGGTCAATGTTCTTGCTAGTAAGGTCCTGAACCTTTTCTATAAAGGTTGTTTCGTCACACACATGTAGCCAACTTTGGGTTTTTGAGGAGAGTTGATTGATCAAAGTTATTGGCTGATGAAATACGACCAATGCAGCCACATCCTTCAGAGTCTTTGCAGGAAGAATCATCCCATCTTCTAATCCACGCTTGATAGCAACATGATTGAGATTTGCTTGCTGATAAACCGTTTTTCGAGAACCTCCTTTTACGATAGTTCCATCGCCTGTCTTCCAATGTCCATTCTCTACTGCAGTTATGGAACCTCCAAAATTCTTGAATTCAACCGCCATGATTGCATCTTGCTTGATGATTATTCCATCAAGTTCACAATCGTATATATTATAATTGGCAATAAAAATACAAATTTCTTCACGTTTCTCATAGCATGCCTTCAATTGTTTACACAAATTCCTAAACTGCTCTCTCTCTGCAGTATGTTCATAATCTGAAAATTTATATACAAGTAATGGCATGTTGATTAAAAGGAATAAAAAAAGAACCGCGAACTTTTTGTTGAAGATCGAGGTCCTGGTATTACCTATACTGCAAACAAGAAAGCTCGCGGATAACCGCGAGCATTTCTACTTTCTTTTTGCAGTATTTGACGAAATTTACCAGGTTTCGATCTTGCAAAGAAAAGCAAAAATGCTTTATTTATTTAATTTCTATATTATAATGTTTACATATTTTTTTAATTGTCAATTATTTGGTGTTATTATTCAAATGTTAGTTGTTGCTGCAAATATACACATTATTTTGGAGTTGAGAGAAAAATGTTTCTATCATTGTTGTGATGTCCTCTTTAAACCAAATATTTGTAATCATCATTACAAACTTCACCTTAAAGTAGAGGCAGAGTAGGATGTAGTATTAAAGTTTTTTCCCCCGTTGTGGCGGATTTGTACTCCGTCACAAAATGCTATTAGGATTTTTAATCCGCAACATAACACCATCCATTACGACGAACTGGCGATGGTGACAAACGGGATTGTCCCACCGATGGAGGAAGATGTTTCCATTAATGAGGATTCGGACGATTTGATGCACAACTTTCAGTGAGATTTTTTTCAACAACTGCCAAAAAAAGTCTCCACACAAGAAATCATACAAACTGCCAAAAAAATTGGCAGTTGCCCTCGTTCAACTGCCAGACACTTGGGGTTCTATTGTGAATTATAAAATGCAAAATACTATTGCAAAGGTATTTATGAAAAGAATACAACCGTGGCAGATAACCCATAATACAACTGCCAAGAATGATTCTAACTGCCACAACTTGCCAAACAACTGCCAATTTTGGCAGTTAGTTGGCAGTTAATTGGCAGTTCTATAAATTCGAAGTTTTCGAGGACATAAAAATGGATTGCAAATGCTTCAGCACGACTTGAAGAAAATTGATCTAATCAAGTTCTGCTGCTGCAATCTCATTTCGTTCGTTTCATTCGTTTCGCATGCTGTATCTATCGCGGAATCATTTTGTTATGAGCATTTTTGTATGCTTTTTTTATTCGTTTTTTTGTTCGTTTTTTAGCTGTAGAAAATTTTATATCAGTGCGTTACATAGTGTGAAACGAACGAAACGAATGAAGAAAAGCAGCAATTAGCCCTCATCCATCAAATTGGTCATATCAGTTGTCATGGTTCGCTCAAGTGAAGGGTCGTTCTCTTATCGGGGTTTTATCGGGGTCTTAACGGGGTGTAAACGGGGTAACCCCGTTTAGACCCCGCTTTATGGCCGCTTCATGCCCGTTTTGTCAAGGCACTTAATGTAGTTTATATGATTGAGAAATTGTGTCACATCAATTTGAGACAATCTCAATTATTTCCTTGGATTTTGTCCGATTTTGGCAAATTATATCCTTGGATTTTGTCAAAAAATTGAAGATTATATCCTTGGATTTTGTATTTTTTTCGTATATTTGCAATGAAAATATTGCATCATATATATAGTATAATCGCATGTATTACAATAGACTAATAGACAAATGGCTTGAAGATTGGGCATCAAAGAAAGTTCGCAAACCGCTTTTGTTGCGTGGTGCTCGTCAAGTGGGCAAGTCTTCTGCGGTGCGTCATCTGGGTGAAAAATTCGAGATTTTTGTTGAGATAAACCTTGAAAAGAATCCATCCTATATTGACATCTTTAAGAAGGATTTGGATGTGGAAAGAATTGTCTCACAGTTGGCTGTTATGGCAGGTAAGTCTATTGAACCAGGGAGGACATTACTCTTTATTGACGAGATTCAGATGTCGGCAGAAGCTATAATGTCGCTACGCTTCTTCAAAGAAGATTTGCCTGATCTTCATGTTGTTGCGGCAGGGTCTCTGTTGGAATTCGCTCTTGAGGAAATCCCCACCTTCGGTGTTGGTCGTATCCATTCCATGTTTATGTTCCCCATGACTTTTGATGAGTTTTTGATGGCCAATGGAGAAAAACGACTTATCGAAGCCCGCAATGAGGCACAGGCAAGCAATCCTCTACCGACACCCCTGTACGAGAAAATCGTTGCTCTTTTCAGAACCTATATTCTTGTGGGAGGTATGCCCGAGGCGGTAAGCAAATGGGTTGAGGCGCACGACTATGTGGCCTGTCAGGAAATTCAGGATGATATTGTTGTGTCATACGAAGACGATTTCTCAAAATACAGAAAAAAGACCGACCCGATGTTGCTGAGACAGACTTTGCGGAGTGTAGTCGAACAGATGACAGAAAAATTCGTATATTCAAAAGTCCCAGGGAATTACAAGGCTTCGGAGGTGAAGAAGGCGTTGGAAATGCTTACAATGGCGGGGCTGATAATTCCTGTAACCCATTCGGATGCAAATGGCATTCCTTTAGGTTCCGAAGCCGATGCCAACTATCGTAAGATGCTTTTGCTTGATACGGGTTTGGCCTTACGGTTATTGAATATGGCCACGGGCAGTAGTAATGAGCTTACTACTCATATTCTTACCTCCAACGAGGTGGATTTGGTTAATAAAGGGCCGATGGCAGAGATGGTTGCCGGTTTGGAGATGCTGCACAACAAAACGCCCAATCTGCGTCATGAGTTGTATTACTGGCATCGGATGGCTAAAAACTCCAATTCGGAGGTGGATTATATAAATACATTCAACCAAAACGTGCTTCCCATAGAGGTGAAAGCTGGCAAACAAGGTGGTATGAAGAGCCTATGGCTGTTTATGAGGGAGAAGAACATTCATTCTGCCATACGATGCTCATTAGAGAATTATGGTGAGTTTGACTACATCGACAAGGAAGCCGATAATGAGGTGCGCCATGTGAGGATTTGCCCCTTGTTTGCTTTGTCTCAATTGGAAACGAATGTTTGCAAATTTTGATACAGGAGTGATATCTCCAAATTTTGACTGTCTTTCATACGTTTGCCCTGCTGTGTTTTGTTGATTTCCTATTGTGTCTGGATTCTTTCGTTGCTGCGGTTTCGGGCATCAATAGGGGTATTGAAAAATTAGATATTAACGATTGGTGAAAAGGTTGTATTTTTGCAGTCGAAAAAACTGTTTCAACCATGAACCAAACCAATCTTTCTGAACGCTACGACCTCGATCCGGTCGTGATCGACGATGTCAGCCGCCCCAATTTCGTGGCTCGGGTGGCTCAAAAAACCAAACGGTTGCTTTCTCTGCTGCGAGCCTATCTCAAACGGCTGATTCACTTGGAGGGCGAACTCGACGTGGGGGCTGCCGAGGCATTGATCCGCAAAAACATTGCCTTCCGTGGCCCGAATGTGCTCATTCTGATATGTGCCATTATTATCGCCTCTATCGGCCTCAACTGCAACTCTATCCCTGTCATCATCGGTGCGATGCTTGTGTCGCCGCTGATGGGGCCCATCTTGGGGTTCGGTATGGGGTTGGGCATCCACGATACTCGGTTGATATGGCAGGCGCTGAAAAATCTGGCTGTTATGGTGGGGGTGAGCTTGGTTGCGTCGTCGCTCTATTTCACCATCAGCCCGCTCCGCATGAATAACCCTTCCGAGCTTTTGGCACGTACCCAACCTACAATATATGACGTGCTTATAGCCTTCGTAGGTGGCAGTGCGGGCATACTCGAGACGGCCCGCAAGGAGCGTGGCACGGTCATCTCGGGCGTGGCCATCGCCACGGCATTGATGCCGCCACTCTGCACAGTGGGCTATGGTATTGCGTTGTGGAACTGGAGGTACGCCCTGGGGGCACTCTACCTTTTTTCCATCAACAGCATTTTCATCGCTTTGGCCACATTCCTCGGTGTTAAGTACCTCCATTTCCCCGTGGTTTCGTATCCTAAGGCTGGCAGCGATGTGCTTGGGCAGCAGCGTAGGCAGCGGCGTCTGCGGTGGACGATGGTTGTGGTCGTTCTGGCAGTGATGGTGCCCAGCATACTCACGGCGGTGAGGCTCGTCAAGCAGAACAATTTCGACCGTGCGGTGGATGCCTTTGTGGAGGCACGGAAAGCAGAGGGCGACAACCGCATTTACGACCAGAAGATTGAACATACCGCCCGCCATTCGACGGTGGAGTTCTTCATCGTGGGCGACTTCTTTACCGACCAGGAGCGCGACTCGCTTGTGGCCGCCGCCGCCCCGTTCGGCATCACCGTCGACCAGATGACTTTCTATCAATCATCTTCGCAAAACAATTGCAGGTGAATTATTAAGACATCTTATTGCTCCCGTCTATTGAACTATGTTTGGTCACTATTGTGTAATTATTTGGTCGTTACTATGTCGCTTATAGGAGTGACCCAGATGTCATCCAGGTGTTACCAACTCATCACCCCATGCTGATTTTGGAGCGAGACCATTACGGAGACACCTATACCTAACTTGAAGGGCAGAACTAACTTCCAATTGTGCCTCGCAGCGACAATTATGGAATATTCTCATTCCATTGTTTACTAATTTTTTAGAGCGTGCTGTCTGCACGCTGAGACTATTTGGCATCTTGTACCCCACACTGCGAGTGTGGGCTTATAGCACCGACATCGGTGGGGTCGTGCCTTCGGCACGGGAACTGGGGCATAATATGTCCAGCATGGACATCCTCACCGCAGGTGCTTTAACCCCATACATCAAGACGAATGTCTGATGTGTGGGGTATGTGAAGGGGTGAGAGTTGCGTCCTGAGGGGACGCTCTAAAATCTGTCTGTTCGTAACAAAACATTTTTGGGCATTGTGCTTCGCATCCCTTCGGGACTCCCATTCGGTCGCGACCACGCTTCGCTAGTTCACGGATATTCTCGGGTATTTTCGTTTATGAAGATTGCGAAAGGAATTTCAAATGAGGTGTTTATGGGTGTTTGTCTGGGAGGGCGATTCTTTCTTGTAAGGTGTTTGAATTTTTTAGGGTTGCAAACTTGAGCTGGGTGTTATTGGGCAATATTCGGGGGGAGGTGGATTTCTTTGAGTTGGCAGGAGAGGGTTTCGCCTTCAGCGGTTATCAGTTGCAGATGTCCGAAACGGTTGACTCCGAGGATGGTTGCGGTGATCTCTTTTTCGTGATAGATATATTTGGCTTTGACGCCAAGCTGCATCAATTGCGAAAGGTATTCGGCGTCGAGGCTGTTGGGGTTGTCCCGTAGTTGGGTGTATCGGTTTTGGATGTTTAGGATTAAGTCGGTCAAGAGTGGCAAGAGTTCCAGTTCACTGTGGGTGAGTAGTTTGACGGATGTCGGGTTGGGTATCCAATCGGGGAAACTGGTTTGGTTGACATTCAAGCCGATGCCGACGATGGTGTTGGCGAGAAGGCCGCCTGTTATGCAATGGGAGATGAGGATGCCGCAGATTTTGCTGTTGCCGACATAGATGTCGTTGGGCCATTTGATGCGTATGTCGGCATGTTTGGGTAGGATGTTTCTCAAACAGTCGGTGATGCCTAAGGACACTACTTTGGTGAGCAAGAATTGGTCGGCAACAGGCAGAAAGGTGGGTTTGAGAATAAGGCTGAATGTAAGGTTTTTGTTGGGTTCGGAAGCCCAATGGTTGCCTCGTTGGCCGATGCCTGATGTCTGTGCCTGGGCCCAATAGACAGCGAACTCCTCAATCTGTGAGAGGTCGAGGAGTTCGCAATATTGGTTGGTGGATGGTAAGGTTTCGAAAGTGTGAATGACCATATTGCCTAATCCATCAACGGGGTGTTACACTGTCATGATTTCTTTTTCTTTGGCAGCATAGATTTTGTCGCATTCGGCAATGAACTTGTCGGTGATGTCCTGAAGGTCTTTTTCGACCTGTTTCACCTCGTCTTCGGGCACAGATTTGTCTTTGAGTTTTTTGACTTTGTCCATGACGTTACGACGTGCGTTGCGGATGTTGACTTTGCTGTTCTCTACCTCCACTTTGGCTGCTTTGGAGAGTTCTTTGCGGCGTTCTTCGGTCAGCGGGGGGATCACGATGCGGAGGATTTCGCCTTCATGACGGGGTGTGAAACCCAGGTTGGCGTCGAGGATGGCTTTGTTGATGGCTCCGATGATGGTTTTCTCCCAAGGCTGGATGATGATGCTGCGAGGGTCGGGGGTGTTGATGTTGGCCACCTGGCTGAGTTCGGTAGGGGTGCCATAGTAGTCGATTTTCACACCGTCGAGCATTCCAGGGTTGGCTTTGCCGGCACGGATTTTCTCAAGTTCCTTGTTGAGGAAGTTGATGGCGGACTGCATGCTGTTTTTTGCTTCGTCCAAACAGGCTTTTGATAAGTCGTTCATAGTATTATTGATTTGTTGATTATCCTTTGATGATTTCTGTTCCGATGGGTTCACCGGTGACCACTTTGAGCAGGTTGCCCTGACGATTCATGTCGAACACATAGATCGGCAGGTTGTTTTCTTCGCAGAGGGCAAAAGCGGTGAGGTCCATGATTTTGAGTTTCTTTCCGAGGGCTTCCTGGAAAGTGAGGGTGTTGAATTTTGTTGCTGTGGGGTCTTTCTCGGGGTCGGCAGTGTAGACACCGTCGACACGGGTGCCTTTGAGAATGACATCGGCTTTGATTTCGATGGCACGGAGGGTTGAGGCGGTGTCGGTGGTAAAGAAGGGGTTGCCTGTACCGCCACCGATAATGACTACACGGCCTTGCTGCATGGCCTCGATGGCACGGCGACGCGACATCTCTTTGCAGATAGGCTCAATGGCCAGGCCGCTGAGGAGTTCGGTTTTGAGTCCCTGTTTCTCCAGCTCGGCTTGCAAAGCCATACTGTTGATAAGGGTGGCCAACATGCCCATATAGTCGCCTTGGACGCGGTCCATGCCTTTGGCGGCTCCGCTAAGGCCACGGAAGATGTTGCCTCCTCCTATGACAATGGCGACTTCGACGCCTTTGTCGACAACGTTTTTAATATCGAGTGCATACTGTTCCAACATTTCGGGAGCAATGCCGTAGCTCTGCTTTCCCATGAGGGATTCGCCACTTAATTTCAAAAGGATGCGGTTGTATTTCATAGATAAAAATGTGTATTTTATTATATATTATTCTTTTATGTAATTTTTTGATGTAAAAATCAATTTACTAAATTAGTAAAAAAAAATGAATGGTGCAAAAAAAATTATCCCATGGTCAATGCAAGAGAGGCTATGCTGAGTTTTGAATTGGTAATTTGTCTCAATGCATCGTAGCATCCTATGATTGTGGCACCGGTAGTGATTACATCATCAATCAGCAGGATATGCTTGTTCTCAAGCTGTTCGGAATGACGTATGGCAAAGACGCCATTCATATTGTCCAATCGGTCAAGTCGGCTTTTATGGGTCTGGGTATTAGTGTATTGTTTGCGATACAGGATGTTGGTCATTAGTGGCTTTTGTAATGTGGAGGAGATGGCTTTGCAGATTATTTCGCTTTGATTGTATCCTCTTTGTCTTTTTCGGCGACGATGGAGTGGGACAGGTATTATGACGTCGATGTTGTCGAAACGGCCAGAGGATTGTAGTTTGTTCGCAAGCAATTGTCCGTATTGTTTGGCCATAGGGATATTGCCATGATATTTGATTTGATGGATAATGTCTTGGGTAACATTGCCTTTGTGGAAAAACATCAGGGATGTGGCTGCCTCAAAAGGAATACGTCCATAGAAGCGTTGTTCGGTGATGTTGTTGGGAGATGCATTGTCGTCACACCAGGATATTTGCGATAGGCAATGAGTGCAGAGGTTGGATTCGTTGCCCATCAAAGGTTCTTCGCAATGGCAACACAGCGAGGGATATATGATTTGAAATAACTCATGCAGCGGACGAAATGCGGGGATGTTCATGGTTGGCTATTATGGCATGAATAAACAGCTGTCGCCATAGCTGAGGAAACGGAATCCGTTGCGAAGAGCATAGTCGTAGCATTCTTTCCAAGTATCGCCGATAAGTGCGGAGACAAGGAGTAGCAGGGTGCTTTTCGGTTGGTGGAAATTGGTGATGAGACCATTGATAACATGATATTTATAGCCTGGGGCAATCATCAGTTGGGTGTCACCATCAAGAGTGTCAAGTTCATGGAGGTCCATCCATTGAAGTACATTCTGGTAGGCCTCGGCGGCAGACAATGCTTTGTCGGCCAGTTCGTAGGGGTCCCATTGCAGCACATGCATGGCTTCGAGGTCGGAATTTTGTGACAATTTGACCCCGAACCAATAGACTGATTCTATGGTTCGTACAGTGGTTGTTCCCACAGGAATGATGGGGTGCCCGAAATGGTTGAGGATGCACTCGATGTTTTGGCGGGCTATCTCAATTTTTTCAACATGCATCTCGTGTTCGCCAATAGTGGCGGTGTTGACAGGTTTGAAGGTGCCCGCACCTACATGCAGTGTGATGAAGTCGGTACTGATGCCTTTTGTTTTGAGGTCGTCAAACACCTTTGGGGTAAAATGCAATCCGGCAGTAGGAGCGGCAACAGAGCCTTGCAATTTGGCATAGACCGTTTGGTAACGCTCATTGTCGCTGCTCACGGCCTCGCGGTGCAGATAGGGGGGCAGGGGAATGACACCAGCCTTGTCAAATATTTCGGCAAGGCTGACACCTCCTGTCCAATCAAAATCAACTATCCATGCGTTGCCTACGGCCTCTTTGCGATTGACGGTAAGGGTGATATCGTTATCATCGATATTGACAATGCGACTCAAAGGACCCTCTTTCCATTTCTTATTATTACCGATAAAGCAAGTCCAAGTGCTGTGCTCGCGTTGCTCGAATGCTTGAGCCACGGGCATCTGATATGGCTCAAGGCAGAACACTTCAATCAATGAGCCTGTCGGCTTTTGAAAAAAGAGACGCGCATGAATGACTTTTGTATTGTTGAATACCAGCAAAGTGTTGGTTGGCAATAGCTCGGGGAGGTGGAAGAATTGGCTTTCGGATATTTGGGAGTCTTTGTATACAAGCAGTTTGGAATGGTCGCGTTGCTCGAGGGGGAATTTAGCGATGCGTTCCTCGGGCAAAGGGTAGTCGTAGTCTTCGATAAGGATATTCTTGGGGCTATTCATTGGCAGCTTTCTTTTGGGTGAGGAGGGAGAGGAGGATGTAGAGCAGAATGCAGAGGATGATGCCGAAGACGCCAAACAGCACAATCAAGGCCGTGCAGGCGATGAGGAAGAGGAAGCGGAGCTTGTTGTCTCTCCAACTCAGGTTCTTGAACTTGAGGGCAAACATGGGCATCTCGGAAATCATGAGGATATCGGTAAGGATAGAGAGGACTGCCAGCCCAATCATGCCGGCAGGGCTATAGAATATTGCTGAGGTCCATTCGGTGGAAATAAGAGAGGCGTTTGCGATGCTGTACCAGAGGAATTCGTAAGATGCCCAAGATAGCTCTCTCTCGGCAAGGATGCCGAAAGCGGCCCATATCAAGGCATTGCATGGGACGGGCAAGCCGAGGAAGGAATGGGACTGGCGGGTGTCGAGATTGAACTTGGCCAACCTGTATGCGCTGAAGGCGGGCATGAGTATGGCAGCGTAGGCCACCAGATAGGGCGTATCGGCAAAAGCACCACAACTGAGAATACGGAATAGGATGAACGCAGGAGCGACACCCGAGGTAACGATGTCGGCGAGGGAGTCAAGCTCCTTGCCCAAGGGCGAGGCCACATGCAGCGCACGGGCAGAGAGGCCGTCGAAGAAGTCGAAGAGTATGCCCAGGCAGATGAAGAATGCCGCACTGGCAAGCGCTCCCTGAACAGCAGCGTTCGTGGCTATCACTCCGCAAGTGAGGTTGCAGAGGGTGATGATGTTAGGTATCTGTCTCTTGGCGGAAGCAAAGATGTTCATATTCTCTTTATCATTAAAAAAGAATGTAGGAATGGGTGAGATTCCTACATCCTTTTTATATTATTCTATAAGTTTTAGTAGAGTTTGATGACCAGTTTGAAATCTTCGTCGTTCCAGTACTGTTTGAACTCGGTGTCGACAGCGGCTTTGCGCTTGTATTCATACTCTTGGTCGACAGCAGCCTGAAGGCTCTTGAGGCAGTTCTCACGGTCGCCGAGACGAGCGTAAGCAACGGCACGGAGGTAGTTGACCTCGGCAGTTTGGTCAAGGCAGCAGTTGAGGGTGCGGATGCAGGCATCGGTTTGGTCGTTCATCAGCTGTGAGAAAGCCAGATTGTAGCTGCAAGTGGTGCCTTTGAGCAGTTTCTGAGCCTCTTCGTAGTTGCCGCGTTTCAGGTTGAGGATGGTGATATTGGCATCAGCGTCGGTGCTGCCTTGGCGTTTGGCCTCTTCAAAATAGTATTTTGCGAGGGTGTAGTCTTTCTGTGCCAAGCAAAGCAGACCGGTGTTGTTCAACACATCGGGGTTGTGAGGGTTAAGGTCGCGAGCCACTTTCAAATAGCGCTCAGCCTCGTCATAGTCGCCCAGATAGAAAGCCACGGCTCCGGCATTGTTCCAAGCGCCCCATTCGGCACTGTGGTTCTCGGTAGCCCATTTGTAGTATTTCATCTTGGTGTCGTAGTTATAGTTGATATAGGCGGCATACATCAGTTCGTCAAAGGTGAGTTTGGAAGGATTCAGCGTGGCCTGTTTTGCCAGTTCCACATCGGTCTTGCGAGCCTCGGAGTAGTAGAGGGCAATCTGTGCACGACGCAGATTGGGGAAGATGTCGCGTTCCAATTCGGGATAGGTCTCGGTGTAGTTCTTAATCATCTGCTCACGTTTCACGAGGTTCTGCTGGGTCTCGACAACGTTGACAATGGCGTGCTTGTCCTGGATGCCGCTCTCTTCGACCATCACCACAAAGTGCACCCAGTCCTCACCGGCAGCACGGGTGGTGATAATCATCTGCTTCAGCTGATTGTGCTTATAGTATTCCAAATCCTGAGGTTTGACCTTGGCGCGACGTGCCATAACGGTGAGCACATCGTCCAAAACACGGCGTAACTCGACGGTGGCTATATCGGCACGGTTCTTGGAAACGCCGGTATTGTGGGTCTCTTCACCCTCGGGAGAAGCCCAGCCAGTGATGGTGATTTGCTTGGGAAGGCCATTCTCCAGCATCACTCGCTTGAGATCCTCGACGGTGTTGCGGGCATCGAACTTCACATTCATGTCGCAACCCCAGTCAAGGGTCGAAGTGCCATTGGGGAAATAAATGTCGGCAGTTTCAACAACGCCCTGCTTCTTATTATAGTTAAGAGGGGCAATGGAAATATTGCCGCGGATGTCGATCCATTCGGACGTGGTGTTGACGCCGTTTGAGATAAGGACCGTGGGGAAAACGACACCCTTGTCATTCTCTACAATGTCTTCTGCAAAGAGAGCCTCATCATCAACCACCGAAGTCTTATATCCTACAGGTGCCAGGATGACCTTGCCGGTTTCCATACCGGGTTTGTAATCCAAAACATCGTTGTAAGTGAAACGGCCACCAGTGGAATAGTTGATAGTCGTGCCAGGTCCCGAAACCTTTTCGCCTTTGACGGTGATGGGGTCTAACGGGGTCGAGCCGCCTTCCCAAGTGAAAACGGGCTGGATGAAGAGTGCCACGTTATCGCGGAAGTATTTGGCGGGTACCGAAGCGGTGAAATTGACAACAACTTTGTTGTCTCGCGTCTCAACGGGATCCGGGTTGGCCTGATAGCGGATTTTTTTGCTGTTGGATTTCATTTTCGACAATCCACTGCAGCCCGTCAGCATGACCATTGATGCTACAAAGAGGGTAAAAAGAACTTTTCTCATCTTTATTATCTATATATTTTTATTTACACAACAAAATAACATTCATGATTTTAGGTCGTTTTTCGATCTAAAACGCTACCCATGAATTAATCTGCAAATATACGTTTTATTTTTGATTTGCAAGCATTTTTTGTTGGCAAGTTTCAGCAAAAGGGCAATAATTGCAACTTTTGCTCTCATGATTGGCCTCAAAAGGTATCTCCGGATTCATCAAATTGGCAACAAGTTTCTTCAACAGTTCCTCAAATTTGTCAATCTGTTGGGCATCCATAACGGTATGCTCTTCCCACGAGGCACCCATCAACTCGGCCGAAAGTCTCCCGAGAGGCATTATTCCAGAAACAAATGATTGACTTTCATTCTTGTTGCGTTGATATAGCCATGCGTATGTCATCACCTGGAACCATTTGTCCGAAACATCCATCAAATCGGGGTTGGCCTCCTTCACAATCAAATCTTTTTCCTCCACACGCCCTGTCTTGTAATCCACAATCCGCAAAATTCCATCCTTCATATCGATGCGGTCGTAACGACCATAGATTTTGACTCTTACATTCTCTCCATCAACATCCACATTGAGATAAAAGTGAGGGTCTTGCTCCAATCCCACAATCTTTATCTCGCTCTTTTCGAGCTGTTTTATTTCTCCTTTGAGGAAATTGGACAGCTGTGTTTTGGCCACCGATTCGAGAAGGTGGTTTCTTCCCTCGTGATTGCGTCCGTGCTGGAATTGCTCCTTCAAGGCCTCATCAATATATGTATCAAGATTATCCAGCACCTCCTGCAAGGCCTCTTTCGTGAGATTTTTCCCCACAAAAGGCTTGTAGGCATTTTCTAACACATTGTGGATGCAGGTGCCCAATTCGGATTGGTCCATTTCGTCGTTCACCTCATCGTTTTCACGGATGGAGAGGACGTTTTCGTAGTAAAATTTGAGAGGACAGTTTCGGTAGTTGTTGAGGGCCGAAGGTGAGAGACCTCTCTCGGAGAGGCTTCGTTGTAGCTTCGCTGTAGCCTCGCTCTTCTCCCGTATGTCGGGTATAGGAATCTGTGGCGAAGAATTGGAAGCAGAGAGCACCTCTTCGTTGATGGTGATGTTCTCGGGGTAACGTTTGGCAAGTTCGTTGCGAAGCTGGAGGATGAATCGGCTGGGTTCTCCTTTGCCAATACCGTTGGTATCAGTAGTATAGAGAATATGTATGTTCTCGGCCCTTTGTATCAGGCGATAGAAATTGTAGGCATACACAGCATCCTTCTCGTGATATGTGGGCATTTTGAAAGCCACTCTTAAAAAGTATGGAATCAGCGAGTTGCTGCTTCTTCCCGAGGGCAATGTTCCCTCGTTAGCGGAGAGGAGGATGATGTTTTGGAAATCCAGATTTCGTGTTTCGAGCATTCCGAGAATCTGCAACCCCTGCAAAGGCTCGCCATAAAAGGCCACGGAGCGTCTTTGTGCCAGTCGAAGGTAGATTTTCTGCAGCACCTTGAGATTGTCGATATAATTGTATCGCTGCTGAATCTCTTGGAAATAATCCAAAATCTGCTGCAGACATGCCAGAGCTTCCTTCTCTTTCAAGTTGGTATCAAGGCACTTGCTTTCATATAATGCGATTATCAGTTGTTGCGTCAGCTCGAAAAAAACTTGGGGCGAGGGCTCCTCTTCGCAAAACAGGAACATGATGTCTTTCGCCTGAGGGCATATCTCTTTAATTGTTTCGCAAGTGACATAGATAAAATGCCCTTTCGACAGATGGGCCGATACCAGGGCGTGCATGTTCTCGGTTTGGAGCAGGCGGGTGATGCAGTAGTCGGAAAGGATGTCGAGGATGTCCTGATGATAAAAAGCACCACCTCTACGACGTTGGTGCAACGAGAACAGTTTGAGGATGAGGGTGTGAACCGATGTGTTGGTAAAAGGAAACCCCATAGTGACATTTGCAGATGTAATCTGCTGGGGCAAAGCGTTTAGTGCAGGGAGTAACAAACTCTCGTCAGCCAATACCAAAGCGGTTTTTTCCAGCTGATTTTGCTCACTTTTTTGAATCTTCTGAGCTAGCAATTCCCCTGCATATTTGGTTTGAATAACGCTCTCGGGACAGCTTACAATGGTGATATTTTTGTGTCCGCAACTGAAATGATTCGCGTAATTGCCTATCGAGGGGAAATCCGCTTTGTGTTTGTTGAGGAAAAAGCCTGCCTCCTGGTTCCTGTCCTCAAAATAATAGGCGTCCCCATCCGAATAAAGGGTGCCCATTCCCCGTTTCACATAGTGCAGAATAATGTTCTCCTCACATGCGGAAAGAGCATTAAAACCAACAAAATAGATGTGTTTTGTATGAATCTTCTCACCCAAAGTGGAAATATTCTCAGCCACATGTCTGTATGCCATGCCGCTGTAGGCTTTCCCCTGCTCCGAAAGCCGCTCATGCAGTTTCGTATAATAAAGGTATAAAGATTTGTAGAATTCAAGATACGAATCGGCATAATCGGCAACCCCTCCCAATTCCACATCCCACTCCTGCAAGGTTTTGATATCATGCAGATTGCTGAACAGCTGCTTGGCATCAACTTGATACAAATCAATCTCAGAAAAATCCGACATCATCATGTCGCCAAACGAAATGAACTGCTCAAAAGTGTCGAACCTCCTGCCTTTGATGTCGAGATTGCGATGAATATCGAATAACTCAAATAGAATGAACTCGTTAGGGACTATCTCAAGCCCTCCCAATTGAGCCACAAGTTCGTCCATCCCCATGATTTGAGGGAGAAAGAAAGGCTGTTCCCCCATTTGGGCAAATTGGCGACGAAGAAACAAACCCGAGCGGCGATTATTAAAAACCACGGTCACTTGGTCGAGGTCGTCAGGGTGATTTTTACGCAGTTTTTCTGCTATTTCCTTTAAAAAAGATTCCATAATTGTGCCTGTTTCAGAGTTTCGGGTTTTCCTACATCCAACCAATCCTCTTTTTTGTGAATAAAGTAACTGATTCTATGATGTTTGGAGATTTCAAGATAGGAAGGGATGATGGGGTAGGGGTGATCTGCTTCGGGAAGCAATTCGAGCAGCTGCGGATTTATGATAGCAATACCGCTAAAAGCCATGCAATCAAAATGTTCTGTCGGTTCTGAGGTCCATTTTGTTTCACCCGTAGCTCTATTCTGCCACCCGATGAGTTGTTTTTCTTGGTTGAAAAGAAGGTATCGCGAGGTCTCTCTCTGACTTACCACAAGGGTGGCAAAATTCATGTTATGAGAATGTTGCGATAGCAATTCCGCAAAATTTATGCGTGAAAGAATGTCCACATTATGTATGAGTATGGGCTCATCGGGGAGGAAAAGTTTGGACGCATGTTTCAAACCTCCTCCTGTGTCCAAAAGCATGTCGCTTTCGTTCGAGATGAGGATTTCCGCATCCCAAGACCGTTCCTTGATGTAGTTCACTACCATTTCGGAAAAGTGGTGCGTATTCACCACGATTCTCGAAAAGCCCTGCCGGATAAGGTTGTCTATGTTGATTTTGAGCAAGGGGACACCATTCACTTCAACCAGCGCTTTGGGGCGGTTGTTGGTGAGGGGACGCAATCTTGTCCCGAGTCCTGCTGCTAAAAGAAATGCCTGCATGATTTTCCAAATATCGATTTTGCAAAAGTACATCTTTTTTTCTAAAAAAGGAAATTTTTTTGAACTTTTTTTCTTCCCCTCTTCCCCTTCGCTTCCCCCTTCGTTCGCGATCATAGAAAGTGGAAAAGTATAATCTTCTCCCACTATTCTCCCATCGTTATGGTATCGTTATCGTATCCTTATGGTATCGTTATGGTATCGTTATGGTATCCCGGATACGATAACGATACCATAACGATACCATAACGATACCATAAGGATACCATAACGAGCGAAGAATCGAGGACGGAAATACGAATGATTCGTGATTTATCGGAATATGATGTGGGACAAATATTGGATTTATCACGTGGATAGGGGTTACGAGGGGCGATTATTAAAAATTATAGTTTTTTTTTATTCTTATTTACAATATATAGAAAAAAAATAGTATCTTTGCATGATAAATAATTATGCCCATTGCTTGTCTTTGTGCGGTTATTTAATTGAATATTAAAGAAATATATAATTATTAAATTATGAAATTTAATAAAGTATTGTTGGCTGTAGCAGCCTTTGCAGTTTTGTTTTCGTCTTGTAGAGAGGCGGAGGAGATCGCTTACATCGCCGATGCTCAGCGTGATTCTTCCTTTGCTTTGCAAGGTCAGTTTTCGGGTGGCATTCAGGCTAATGACCTTCTCGGCATTTATGTTGAGAGTGAAACGCCTGAGTCGACTATCCAGTTTAATCAGGAAACCAATAAGATTGCCATTTTCAATGGTACGGTGATGAACCCTGGCACCTCGGCTGTTTCGGGTTACCTGGTCAATCATGATGGCGACATTATCTTCCCTGTCTTGGGCAAGCTCCATGTTTTGGGTCTCACCCATAACGAATTGGCCAAGATGATTGAGCAGCAGTTGATTAAGGATGGCCATATCACCGACCCTGTGGTGACTGTCAAGTTGATGAACTTCACGGTTTGCGTGTTGGGTGATGTTGCCCGCCCCGGCCAGTTGGTTATTTCGGGTGAGCGCCTCACTATTTTCGAGGCTCTCAGTATGGTGGGCGACTTGACGATTTACGGTCAGCGCCACAATGTTACGATTATTCGTGAGGAGAACGGCAAGCGCATTATCGGCCAGGTGGACCTTTCGTCGAAGGATGTTTTCAATTCTCCGTATTATTATCTGCATCAGAACGATGTGGTGTATGTGGAGCCCAATATGAGGAAGAAGAAGACTGCTGAACGCGACCCGATGATTATGACTTATATTTCGAGTGGTTTGTCGGTTATCTCGGTGCTCTCGTCTTGCTTCTACTACTATATTTTGTCGAAGTACTACTCAAATAAAAATTAATTTATTCAATAGACTTTTCCGCTATCCAAAATATTAATTTATGGAAAACCAACAAATTAAAAATCAGCAAAACCCTCAGGGTGCCAATCAGCAGGATTCAGAGAATGGTTTGAATCTGCGCGACATCATTTTCTTGGTACTCAACAATTGGTATTGGTTTGTCATCTCGTTGTTTGTGTGCCTGGTGCTTTCGGCGGTGATTTACAAGACCAAGCCTAAGACTTACGGACAGGCCGCTAGGATCATGGTTCGTGACGAACAGAGCAAGGGTGGCTATCAGGCCCGAAACATGGATGCCATTTTCAACAGCATGGGTATGGACAACGGTATGCATTCGTTGGAGAATGAAATCTATCTGCTCCAATCCTCGTCGCTGATGAAGAATGTGGTCACTCGTCTCAATTTGAACAATACTTGCAGTAGAAATAGTCTTTTTAAGAAGATTTCATATTATAAGGATAAGCCTCTTGAGATGAAGGTGTTCAGCGAAATCGACGAGCGCCCGGAAGTGAGTATTGCTGTGGAAGTTACGCCAAGAGATGGCAACCGCTATGATTATAGGGTGGTCCGTTTGGAGGCAGAGAAGTGCAATGTTAAGGGCACGGCTTATTATGCCGAACCTGTTTCTGTGGGCAGTAGTGTTTCGTTCACCGTCGATAAAACCGCACGTTTCTCGAATAATCTGGCGGGTGTGACTTTTGATATGGCTTCCTGCCCTGCACAAAGTAAGGCTTATCAGATGTTGAGGAGACTTTCGGTGACCCGTGTCGACAAGATGGCTTCGATTCTTTCCATCACGTATGAGGATGATAATGAGGCCCGTGCAAACGAGGTGGTCAATACTTTGGTTGACGTTTATAATGAAGACGGTATTAATGACAAGAACAAGGTTGCAGAAAAGACCGAACAGTTTGTGTCCGACCGTATTGCTTTGATTTCTGGTGAATTGGACGATGTGGATGCAAAGGTTGAGCAGTTGAAGAAGAGTTCGCGTCTGCCCGATTTGGCAAGTGCTTCGGGCGCTTTGTTGGAAACGGGTACGAGATATACCGAAGAGGTTGTTGCGTTGGAAACCGAGCTTACGCTTATTAAATATATTAAATCATATATGTCTGATCCGGCCAATAAGGATGAGTTGCTTCCCGCCAATGTGGGCATTTCCGATGCCGGTGTTCAGGGTATGATTAATCAGTATAATACGCAGATGCTTCAGTATCGTAAATTGGTCAATAATGCGGGTCCTAACAACCCGCAGGTGCGCACGTTGTTGCAGCAGATGGAGGCCAACCGTGGAGCGATCATGGCTTCGATTAACAATTTGATCAACTCGGTCAATGTCCGTTTGCGTAATGCTAAGAACCAGGAGGCTCGTGCCCAGGGTCAGATTGCCGCTATGCCCACACAAACCAAGGCCGTTACCGAGGTTACTCGTCAACAAAAGATTAAAGAGGAATTGTACCTCTATTTGTTGAGCAAACGTGAGGAGAATGCTATGAATTTGGCTGTCACGATTGCCAATGCAAAAGTGGTTGAGCCTGCTGTCCGTACCAAAATCGGCCCGAGTTTGTCGATGTATGCTCTTATCGGTTTGGTGGCAGGTTGTGCAATTCCTGCGCTCATTATGTTCTGCATCAGTTTCTTCAATGTGAAATTACGCTCTAAATCGGATATTGAAAAGGCCTTGACGATTCCTGTTTTGGGAGAAATTCCTTCCAAACCCGAAGGACGTGAAAATGACGAGATTATTGTTACGGCAAATGGCAACGATGTCGTCACCGAGGCTTTCCGTATTTTGCATTCGAATATCCCATTCTTCTTAAAGGAGGGTCAAAAGGTTATCCAGACGGTGTCCACAGTTCCGGGTGAAGGTAAGTCGTTTGTGGCTTTGAACCTGGCACTTTCGTTGGCTTATTTGGGCAAAAAGACAATCTTGCTGGATTGCGATTTGCGTAAACGCAGTCTTTCCAAGACCATCGACCGCCACAACCGCATGGGCCTTATCCATTACATGCTGGGTCAGGAGGAGGATATTGAGAAGATCATTATGCATAGTGAGACTTCTGAAAATCTCGACTATATCGTTTGTGAGAAGACTCCGCCAAATGCCACTCAGTTGTTGCTTGAGAATAAGATTGACAATTTGATTGCTTCTTTGCGCGAACGATATGATTATATTATCTTAGACACAACACCTGCTCAGATTGTGGCCGACTCCGCTATTATCAACCATTGTGCTGATTTGACCACGTATGTGATGCGTGTGGGTTACCTCAACAAGAGTTCGTTCCCGTTCATCCAAGAGCTGGAAGACAAGAAGAAGTTCCAAAATCTGGCTATCATTATGACCGATGTGCCTCTGATCAAACGTCGTTATGGTGGCTATGGTTACGGTTATGGCTATGGTTACGGTTACGGCTACGGTTATGGCTATGGTTACGGTTACGGCTATGGTTATGGCTATGGTTATGGTGACGAGAGCGATGCCGGAGGACGTAAGAAAAATAGAATAGAACAATAAATAATTCATATATTATAATATGAAGGGAATAGTACTTGCAGGCGGGTCTGGTACCCGCCTGTACCCTATAACTAAGGGTGTCAGCAAACAGTTGCTGCCTATTTACGACAAACCAATGGTGTATTATCCTATTTCGGCACTTATGCTTGCTGGAATACGCGATATTCTCATTATTTCAACACCCTATGACCTCCCTGGATTTAAACGTCTTTTGGGTGATGGGTCTGATTATGGCGTGAATTTCAGCTATGCTGAGCAGCCTTCCCCCGATGGTCTTGCACAAGCTTTCATTATTGGAGAAGAATTTATCGGCGATGATTCCGTCTGTTTGGTATTGGGCGACAATATCTTCCAGGGCAATGGCTTCGGGAAATTGTTGCGAGAAGCTGTTGCTTCGGCTGAGCAAGACAAGAAGGCTACCGTCTTTGGCTATTGGGTGGCCGACCCCGAGCGATATGGTGTGGCTGAGTTTGACAAGGCTGGCAATGTTCTCTCTATTGAGGAAAAGCCCAAGGAACCCAAATCAAATTATGCTGTTGTAGGACTCTATTTCTATCCCAACAAAGTGGTTCAGGTGGCCAAAGGTATCAAGCCCTCTGCTCGTGGCGAATTGGAGATTACCTCTGTCAATCAACAGTTTCTTGAAGATGGGGAGTTGAAAGTGCAGCTTCTCGGACGTGGTTTTGCATGGTTGGATACGGGCACGCATGATTCTTTGGCTGAAGCCTCAACATTCATTGAGGTGTTAGAGAAACGCCAAGGTTTAAAAGTTGCCTGTTTGGAAAGTATTGCATACGAAAAAGGCTGGATTTCAGATGACGACCTCCGTCGTATTGCCCAACCCATGGCAAAAAATCAGTATGGCCAATATTTGCTGAATTTGATAAAAGAGCGAGAGAAATGGAAGTAATAAAAACAGCCATAGAAGGTGTCTATATTATTGAGCCTCGCGTATTTGGTGATGCTCGTGGCTATTTTTTCGAGAGTTTCAATGCTCGTGAATTTGCCGAAAAGACAGGAGTTCATGTCAATTTCGTACAAGACAACGAATCTATGTCGCACTATGGAGTCCTCCGAGGCCTTCATTTTCAGCAACCTCCTTACACCCAGGCGAAACTCGTGCGTGTGGTTAAAGGAAGTGTGCTTGATGTTGCCGTAGATATTCGCAAAAATTCTCCCACCTATGGTCAGTACGTTTCGATTGAATTAACAGGTGAAAATCATCTGCAATTCTTTGTCCCTAAAGGATTTGCACATGGCTTTTCGGTTTTGAGCGATGAGGTCATATTTCAATACAAATGTGACGAGTTCTATGCCCCTCAATCCGAGGGTGCTTTGGCATGGGATGACCCTGATCTGGCTATAGATTGGCGTCTTCCCACCGATAAGGTCCTCCTCTCCGAAAAAGACCGTCATCATCCCAACTTCCGCGATTTTGTAACACCTTTTTAATCTTTGTTGCTGATGAATATTCTTGTTACAGGTGCTAATGGTCAGTTAGGCAATCACATGCGTCTCCTCGGACCCAAGTCCTGCCATCATTATATATTTACTGATGTCGAAGAACTAGATATTACCAACCGAGAAGCAGTAAACAGCTATGTTTTGCAGAACAAAATCGATGTGATAGTCAATTGTGCTGCCTATACAAATGTCGACAAGGCTGAGGATGACGAAGCCTTGGCCGACCTCCTCAACCATTTGGCAGTAGGCTATTTGGCCGAAGCTGTAAAGCAAGTGAATGGGTTATTGATACATATCTCCACCGACTATGTTTTTGGTGGCAATCAAAACAATACCCCTTGCACCGAGCAAGAAACAGTCAATCCTACAGGTGCTTACGGTCGCACAAAATTGTCTGGTGAGCAAGCTGTACTTTCCTCAGGGTGTCGATACATAATTCTCCGAACCGCTTGGTTGTATAGCGAGTATGGCAAAAATTTCGTAAAAACCATGCTCAACCTCACTTCAACCAAGCCTCAGCTCAACGTCGTTTTCGATCAAGTGGGCACACCCACCTATGCAGGAGACCTTGCTGCAGCCATCTTCACCATTTTGGAACAAGGTAAGTACCAAGGCAACGAAGGAATCTATCATTATAGCAACGAAGGCGTTTGTAGTTGGTTCGATTTCACCAAAGAGATTGCCCGTCAGACAGAAAACACCTCTTGCGAGATACACCCTTGCCATAGCAATGAATTTCCCAGCAAAGTGGTGCGTCCCAGTTTTTCAGTACTCGACAAAACCAAGTTCAAAACCACCTTTGGAATCGATGTGCCCTATTGGGTGGAGAGCCTCCAAATATGTATAAATAATATAAAGCGTCATGAATAAATACTTTGTACACGAAAGCAGTTACGTTGACGAAGATGTCGTCATAGGTGAAGGAACCAAGATATGGCACTTCTGCCATATTCAAAAAGGTGCTCATATTGGGGGCAATTGCTCCTTTGGCCAAAATGTGAACGTAGGCAACAATGTCCGCATAGGCAATGGTGTCCGCATCCAGAACAATGTTTCCGTTTATGAAGGTGTTGAGATAGAGGACAATGTCTTCTGTGGCCCCAGTTGTGTTTTCACCAATGTTACCACCCCTCGAGCCCATTTCCCCGTGCATGGCATCTATGCCAAGACCCTCATTAAAGAGGGTGCCTCGCTGGGAGCCAACTCCACCGTGGTATGTGGTCACACCGTGGGTCGCTCAGCCCTCATAGCCGCTGGTGCTGTAGTCACCAAGGATGTCCCCGACTACGCCCTCATGGCCGGAGTTCCTGCCCGCCGTATCGGCTGGGTGTGCGAATGTGGAAAGCGCCTTGACGGCACCTTGAAATGTTCGTGCGGCCGTCATTATCACGAAACTTCAGAGGGAACTCTCCTCCAGGATTAATTCCGATTTTTTTACTTTATTATATATTGTGACATTTCTCGCTTCTGCATCGCCGAGATTTCGTACGATATTCCATATTTGTCTCAAATAAATCCTACCCTTATCATAAGGTTATATATAGGAAAAGAGCGGTATATTGCGGTAAAAATAGCGTAAATTGCAGATATACAATAAAATGTGTAAAAATGGTGCAAAACGTGCTGCGGAACATGCCCAATTTTGGCAAAAAAGGCGGAACAAAAAGAGAAATGCGTGTCGGAAATCGCCGAAATCCGGGTGATTTTGAAATT
>JAZUIX010000008.1:0-3346 GCA_045642445.1 Bacteroidales bacterium
GCCAGCCACCGATGCTGTCCGCGTGTGGATAGCTCCCCGCAATGGTTCTGTTGATATAACCTCAAAAATACAGTTGATAGAAGATACCACACCCTCGCGCAGTGTGGCTCGCCATGTCGACGGTGCGGTGTTGTCAATACAGAAAGTGTCGAATATCAGTCATGGGCAAGACCGTTTTTATACAGGAAGTACAAACACCCATCTTACCGACATTTTGATGGTAGATACAGATTACACTATGCATGTCGACAGTGGTCGACGGGTTGATGTTGACTCTGGCGACATGATATTCTTCCGCCTTCGTTCCAAAGCCGACTACCACTTCGACGATGTCTATACCCACTTTATAATTGACTACACAGACAGCAATGACCATCCTGGAGAAAAATACAAATGGCATTTTGATTCACAGGAGGATTTCGTACTCTCGAGCGACCATTATTTCCAGGCTCCAGTGGATGGCTCGTTTGAGGTGCATGGTCAATGGGCAGATAGCACAGGGCAGGTGTCTGCTGTATTGGAGAAAAATGGCATCCCAGTCTCTTCTTGGCATGTTGGAGACAATACAATTTACACAACTAATACAGTTAATGCCGATAAAGATGATTTGATTCGTGTCGAATTGATTAATAGTGGCGGTTCTCCTGTTGAGTGGGGGCAGGTTCGTTGCAGTTTGAATATTACATTTGTCCCTGCCGATGGCGCGGAACGTTACGACAGCGTATATATCACACCCGACAGCATCATTTTAGACACCACCATCTTTTCCGATACTGACACTATAAAGGAGTGGTTGGCTCCGCATGTAAATTTTGACAATTACTACAACGTCTACCGTACACCACTTTACCGTCGCCTGTTCGGACCGCTATACAAGGGTTGGGGCCAGTTTGCCTACCGCTCTGAGGGGACTGATGCTGATCTGCTCCAGGTTGAGAATCTGTTGCCTCCCGACATGATGGTGGCAGGCAACACCAATACAGCCGATAGCAGTGCTATGGACCAGATGACGAGTGAAGGAGCCGCGCCCGACACGGCAAGCTTTGGCCAATCGGAGACTTTTGATGATTTCCAAGCAAATAATCCTAATTTCTACAACCCCTACTCCTCGAACTCGAGCTGGGTGGAGATGACCCCCGATGCTGAGCATTGGGCTTGGGTGGGATACGGCCACCAGAACACCGTGGGGCGCGACACGGTAAGCAACTCCGTGCGTACCGACTGGTATTCCTCCATTCCCAGCGAAGATGTCTATACTGACAACAACTCTGATGATTCTATGGTAAGTATTACAACTCAGGTTATTGTCCATGACGATCCCGTACCTCCAGCCTACCAAGGTACTCCTGCCAAGGCGGTAAACAAGGTGAACCGCTCTAAGACGCACAGTTGGTCTGTCGGCTTCCTTGGCGCAGGCTATTCTGACAGCAAAGGCGACAATACCATAGAGGTGGATTATATGGACCTCAATGGAGACCGCTACCCCGACATCATCGGTACTGACATGGTACAATATAGTCAGCAGTGGGGTGGCGTGGGACCCGTGACTGAATTAAAAAACAATGCCATAAGACATGGTAGCACTTCGCATACCAATTCTAGTGGATTCAGCTTTAGCGCCTCGCAAGTCACGCAGGAGCGAACAATATGTGGCATTCAGCAGAATGCATTCTTCACAATGCATAGCGAAGGCAGTGGCAGTCTGTCTGGCGGTGGCAACATCGGCCGAGACGAAGCTGATGGTAGTTGGGTGGACATCAATGGTGACGGTTTGCCCGACTTCGTAAGGACAAATGGCCGCGTACAGATGAATATCGGCTACGATTTCATTGATGACTCCAACTGGGACTTCTCCAAAGTTCGTGACGGAGTGAGCGGAGCCATCTCTGTAGGGGCGGGCTTACAAGGCATGCAAGAAGAGTCTGTAACGGACTTCTTGAGTGGCGTTACAAACATCTCGCAAGCTAGTATTGAGGCCGGTGTCGGTGTGGACGGATCCTATAACCAGACGACGCATATGCTGATGGATATCAATGGCGACGGCTTACCCGACAAACTGTGGCGAGAACTAAACCATATTGATAGCATTGTCAATGGAGGGGATTTCGTCAAAACGATGGTAAGGTATAATCTCGGTGCTGGCAAATTTAGCGACACAGAGATGTTGAACATAGGCCGATTTCACTCTTCGGCTTCTTTCAGCGAATCCTTGAATTTGGGATTCACCTACGGTTTCACAGTATGGGGACTGTTCAAGATAACAGTAGGACTCAACGGCTGCCCCTACAACGCCGGTGTGACGCAGGACTATGTACAATTGGCCGATGTTAATGCCGATGGCTTGCCAGACTGGGTATACTCAATAAAAGAGGATGAGATAATTGTCCGCTACAATATGGGTGGTAAGGCCAACCTGCTGCGCAGCGTGACAAACTTCAACAATGCCGACTTTCAGATAGAGTATGCCCTCTCCGAAGCCGACTACAACCAGCCTTCGCGTTCGTGGCTGATGACCAAGGTGACCACCCACGATGCACTGAACGGCAACAACGGAGCCACAACAACGGTGACAAAATACGCCTACGCCAACCCGCACTATGACCGCTACGAGCGTACATCTTACGGTTATGAGACTGTCATTACAAGCAATGTGAACCCTGCGACTGCAAGCGTGTACCGTACCGTGGAACGCAACTATTACAACAACAATATGCTGCGTCGCGGCAAGATGAAAAGGGAGATGACCCGCGACGGTAACCGCAACCCATACATTGAGAAACTGCACAACTGCTCATACGTGGACTACACCAGTGGCGACACACTGAATGCGGACACCGAGTGCCCCGAAATATGCTATCCCGCAGTGGAGGCTACGCTTACCCATTTCTACGAAGGACACAGCACCCAGCAGTTGACCACAGGGGAACGCACAGAATACGACCGCTACCACAATGTGTTGAGATATACCGACCTTGGCGACATCAGCGACGCAAGCGACGGCCTTGTGGTAGACTTCCACTATTATACAGGGCTGGCCAACAACCTGATTGGTTTGAGAAAGGACTACGCCGTCACACCCTCAGGCTCGACGACAGCAATGCGCAGGGCAAGGTTCGAGTACGACCTTGCTCACGGCAAGATGACCCGACAGGTGCTATACAACGGCTCCGACAGTTCGGTGTACGACTTCGTTTATGAACCGACATACGGCAATCTGGTCAGCGCCATGCAGCCGGAGAACAGACACGGAGATCGAATGACCTACAACTATACCTACGACAACGTGTTGAACACCTACCCCACGCAGATTGTCAACTCGTATGGCGAGGTGATGACCTCCACCTAC
>JAZUIX010000009.1:0-8914 GCA_045642445.1 Bacteroidales bacterium
CGTCAAACAGTAGGAGGGCATTATGATTATTTGCAGTGAAATCAAAAAAAAATATGTATTTAGTGCGATAGTATTTTTAATAGGCCTAAGACCCAGTCTTATTGCTCAAAAAGAATATCGTTTAAGTTCTATGGATGCTGCAATAGTTTCTTTCCATATTTTGGATAATCAATATTGCTCTTCAATAACCCAATTTGATATTTTTGACTCGATTTCGTATACCTATAACATCTTCCCCTGCAAAATTGATTCCGTTCTGATGGTGCATGCAGTAGGAGGGTATATTGACACCAGATGGTTTAAAAAAGTTCATTTTATTTTAATTGATAATACAACTCAATTGTATGCAGACAGCAGTTACATGGGGAGTGTCGGTGTAGAGTTTGATATGGAATACGTTGTATTAAATGTAATTATCGAAAAAGATGTACTTGTCCTGAATATGAGAGACGGACATCCAAGACCAGCAGGCTTTCTATGTGATTGCGAAATTACAGATAAAGAAACAATATCAATCTGTGAAGATTACAAGAATAGGATTATAGAAAAAATTAACCATTGCAAAAATAATGGAATAAAAGATTGCAGGACAATAGATAAATAAAACACTCAGCCCATATAACTCAAGGTGTAAACCTCACTCTAAACTATTATGTAGTCGTTCCTCAAAAAGTCATAGTGTACAGCAGATGCCAAGGTCGGTATAGATCGGATTCGGTTTTGCGTATGCGGACAAGCACATCTAACCAGATCAACACTTATTGAGCAATTACTTTTGTATTGTCATTATCGTGTCATTAATTTGTCATTAACTTTGGGGTGATTGTCATTAACTCCAATAGACAATCTGCCATTTATTATTATATTTCAATCGTTTACAAAAATACATCTTTTGAAATGACATTAATGACACGAAAAATCATGCTGTTTGTTGTCATTAACTGTCTTGTCATTAACCTTTGTCATTTCAACTTTGCATCTCGATTTTTATCGTATGACCAGTGTTTTCCTGAAAATGGTTGACTGATTGGTATCTTATTACTGGTTGGTGTTGATTCATTGTTGATAATATAACGGAATTAGGTTTACTTTCTATAAATTCGAAGTTTTCGAAGACAAAAAACGGACTGAAAATTCATCAGCACGACCTGAAGAAAATTGATTCAATCAAGTTCGGCTGCTGCAATTTCATTCGTTTCGTTCGTTTCATTCGTTTTGCATGGTGTATCTATCGCAGAATCATTTCGTTATGAGCGTTTTTTTGGATGTTTTTTATATTCGTTTCTTCGCAACAGTCGTTTTCTCGCCTCGGCATAGTGAAAGCAAGCTTTCCCTCTGCTCTCGGCTTAACGAAAACGTTCGTTTTTATATTCGTTTTTTGTGCTGTAGTAGATTTTATATCAGTGCGTTACATGGTGTGAAACGAATGAAACGAACGAATGAAGAAAAGCAACAATTGACCCTCGTCCATCAAATTGGTCATATCAGTTGTCATGGTTCGCTCAAGTGAAGGGTCGTTCGCTTATCGGGGTTTTATCGGGGTCTAACCGGGGTCTAAACGGGGTAACCCCGTTAAGTCCCCGCCACGAGGCCGCTACATGCCCGTTTGATCAAGGACCCATCTACGTTCGCCGTATGAGAAAAATCACACAGATAGCTTGTGGTGGATAAAAAAAGCCGGGCTCAAAGCCCGGCTTTTTTGTACTAGTTGAGATAAACTTTAATGTTTACATCCCCGATGCAGATGTTTTGGAAGCATCGTGCGTACTGGAGAATGTTTTGTACAACTTTTGGTGAGGGTTGTACGTTCGTGCTTGCAGTTTCAGAAGATGTATTCGAGCTGCTAATAAGTTCGTAGTCCTGCATCATACGCGCCTGAATAAGTTGAACATTTTGTTTATTACTCTAATCATATCGGTTTCCCTTGATGATTTCGCATATAATAACCCGAAAAAATATGTTTTATTGTGTGAAATGTGTTATTTAACATTTGATAGGACAAATGTTAGTGGTATAAATGTGTGTAAATGCTTGATATGCTGCATGAAACAATAAAATATTATTTGTTTCGAGGCACCAATATTTTCTTGCCCTTTAGCCGATACAGGGCGAGGAATCACCTCTCAAAACCCAAAATGTCGTCACAAAAACAGGGAGCCTCAAAATTGGGGTTCCCTATTTTTATGTGTTTTTCGTTTCAACCGCTGCGGGGACCCCCTGCCGTGGTTGAAGATTTTAATCTGCGTCTTTGACAAGGCGAACCGATAGGCCAGCGGAACGAGATTGTAACTCTCCGACAACAAGCATTCCGTCTGAGTAGAAGTACGTGGCGTGTGCATTGTACATATTGTTCGGAGTGGAGGACCAATACCTGCTCTCCCCGGTAGTCGGGTCGAAACTGGCGCCCGCAGCAGGCAGGAATACAATACCAGCCGCGTTGATTTCTTCCCAACTATCCACTGTAGCATCTGTTCCAGCCTCGGAACCATCGTAATAGTCAGGATAGATAAACAGACCATAGTACGTTGTACCTCCAATTTCTATTCCGTTTGTCTTGTAGGTGTATCTTGGCTTGCCGTTTATCATTGTCCTTGTGTTGAGCAGGCAATTCCATTCGCTGTTACTGAGTGTACGCCATACTCCCGTCTCACCATTGACGGTAAAATTCGATTTCGCGGTAGTTTCCGTGGCGTTTGTGAAGAACATATCAGAAGCAGAACGGGCGCCATCGCTGTAATACTCGGCACAAGCCACTGCTGCATCCTCGCTCCAGTGGAAATAAGGGACGTGATTTGCGTTCCAGCTGTTTGCAAAATCATACTGGTTATTCTCGAACTTGAAATAAGTACCATTCCAATACAGGTTGCCAGGGGAAAAGGTGACCTTTTTGCCTGTGTCATCAACCGTAAAGGCTAAGGTATTCACCGAAAAGCCTCCAAGCATGGATACTTTGGCACGACTGATGACAACTGGTGTGGAGGAGGTGAAATGTGTGGTATGGGTGTTGTTGTTGACATCAGTGATGGTAACAGTGTAATTACTCAAAGCACATGGGGGCAACACGATGTAGAAGTACACGCCATTCGAGACATCCACACCGGAGGTTTGATTGACAGTTTTAGCGGTCACGGTATTGGAACTGTTGGCGTTGTCCCAAGAGATATTCAGGTTGCTGGTGCTGAAGACGTTGATGGCGCCGTGGCCAGAGAGTTTCTGCCCGTCGTTGTCGGTGATAGTGATGCTCTTGATGGCTATGTCGCCCTTCACGGCTATCTTCGCCAAGCCGCCCACGTTGCGGAACTGCATACTCGTGTTGTCGTTGCACCCCACCGAGGTGTTGTCGCCCTTGCCGAAAGTGCCAGGGGTCAGGGTCTGTTCGGCGCGGATGACCTCGCAGTAGAGGTTGTGGTCTTCATCCACGCTCAAGTTGTCTTGGTTGGGATAGATGCCATAGTAGTAGCCCGAAGTGATGTCCTCGGGTATGGTGCCGATAAAGGTTGCCACGCCGTCGGTAAGGTCGGAGAGGATGAAGTCGGAGAAATCATTGCTGCCGCGGGTTACCGAAATGGTGTCGTCTTCGTGCCACAACACGCTGCCATCATCAGGGTTGTAGTAAGTCTTGGCATCGCCGTTCTTGACGGTGATGATGGTGTTGTAGTTGGTGCCCTCCAAGTGGTTGTCCTTCTTGCAGCCCACAAAGGCCGTGCCGCACACGGCGGCCAGTAGGGCTATACTTAATATTCTATGCTTCATAATGGTGATTTTTTCTTGATGTTGATTAAAAGATGTGCCAATCAATGCTGCTGTCGTCGATGTCGGTGGGGGTGTTGTCCTCAAAACACTCGTTGCCCCACAGCTCGCCTGTGAAGCCTTCGTGCGAAGGCGAGGAATTAATCGACGACTGATAGCCGCGTTCCACCTTGAACTCCACCACATTCAAAGTGGGGGATTGATAGGTTTGGTTCATAGTCTTTGTGCTGTTATTTAGATTTGCAAAAATACGAACTTTTTATGGATTGAAGAAAAAAACTATTGCTGTGACAGCAATAGTTTTTTTATTGATAAATGGCAAGAATTTTCTATAGCTAATGTTATAGGACTACTTCCCTTTGGTCATGTCGTCCAGTAATGACTCTGAGATAGAGGAATTGAGGGATGGCTTGAAGCAGAGTCGCTGGTAGCCGATGAGGTCTCGATCAACAACGCCTTGGCAGATTACCGCGTTGTGGAAAACGACGGCTATCGTGGTTGGCGATTGTCGCTGAACGAATTGGAAGATGGCAGCCTGCCAAATTGTTTCGGCTTGGGGCCTAAGGTTTATCTCCAAACGTAGAGGTTTCTGCGAATCGCGCATCAGGTATGCACGATCAATCATTTGGGGCTCGCCGGGACGGGTACTTACAATGGGGGAGGAATGTACAAGGTACAGCATGCACTTGCCATAGATGTCGGGTAGAGACCAGCGGGTGGTGAGTCCATCTTTCAGGGAGAAGCTTGTAGCCAATAGGGCATTCACTTGTGCGGTGTCTGCCACTGGGACAGCAATCAGTGCTGGGGAATCGGACAATAGGGCACTTTTGATGCCAGAGTGCTGCAGAGTAGAACAGAGTTTGGACGACAGATCGGGACGATAGTTGGTGCATATTTCCACAAGGGCCATGTCGCCGGTCGACAAACTGTCATTCTTAGTGTCTGCTACGTAATAGGAGTATCGGTTATGACCACCCAGGGGCCAGTGGTTGATGCGGGCTATCACCAGATAGGTCATCAGAGGAACAACCAGCACGAGAAGGATGCTGAGAATGATGGGGCAGTGTCTGCGAAGGCGTAAGCGTACCGCACCGACAATAGCATAGGCTACAATCAACACGGCAGCGAAGAGCATTACGAGTGTGGCGCCAGGCAGGTGCAGTAGTTTGAGTGCAGCGGTGACTGCTATAAAGAACAACACTACGAGGCCCAGAAAATGGAAGCCTCGGTTTTGGGCTCCAGACTTGTCGACTTCGGTTTTCACGCTGCGCAGCACTTCGTTGCATTGGCGATAGATGGGGAGGTACAGCATGAGGAATCCCACCAATGAGAGACCGAACAAGACTGCAATGGCAATTGTGACTTTGCCCACCATGTGGTTGGGTACATCAAGGGTGGCGCATACAATGAAAATGATGTAGTAGAGTGAACAGATGAGCGCCAGATAATACAGAAGAAAGATCCGTTTGGCAGCGTAGTGTTGCTGAGCCCACTCCACGAGGCCGACCTTGTTGCTGTTGAGTGACAGGTTTTTGGTGATCCATAGTTCGGCCACCATGCCCAACAGTAGGAACATAGCGGAAAGCACGGCATAAGCGACATGTCCGCCAACCAAGAGCACGCAGCCGGCAAACAACACCATGGCGAGGGGATAACAGATGAGCACGTTGCGACGATGACGTTGGAAATGACTGCTACAATTGTTGACCACGTACTGCACTTTGTCGGTATCTACGATTTGCTGACCTTCGAGGTTCTGGTTGAAGAACTTGTATTGCTGCTTGAGTTTGTCCAACTCATGCATAGGGTTGTCTGAATTTTTTTCCATGATAATTAGTTTGATTTTTTCGACAATTCAATTAACTTCTCTTTGATACGCATCAGCCGCGATCCAACATTGGAGGGCGAGATGCCCATGATGGCTCCGATATCGGCATAGCTCAAGTCGTCGAGCCACAGCTGTACCAAGGCCTTGTCCATAGGGTCGAGTTGCGCAATGATGTCGTGAAGCTGGCGCACTTGTCGTGACTTCGCGTCGTCGGGCGGAAGGGCTTCGATGTCGAAGGTAAGGGGCATGGTGTGCACACGGCGCTTCTTTGATTTGTGGAGATTGATGGCGGTGTTGAGGGCTACACGGTACACCCAGGTGCGTTCCTCGCTGCGACCTGCAAAACTTTCAAAGCCCGTCCACAAACGGATGAGGGTCTCTTGGAAAAGTTCCTCAACCTCATAGGACTGGTTGGAGAACATGTAGCAGACGGAATAGATTGTCTTTTTATGGTCGCTCACCAATCGATTGAATTGTTCTTCTTTTTTGTTCATAATCCAATTTCTTTACCGCGGTTTGCCTCATTAGACAACAGGTTTGTCAAAAAATCACAAATAAGTTTATAAATAATCAACGAAACTTCTAATAGTTCCACCAACGGAGGCTAATATATTTGCCTTCAGTTCCCCTATACCGATCTAAAGGACAGGTGTTTTTAATAAAAAAACTGGCAGGTAGAGCAATGCGTCCATTTGCCAGTTTGTGATATTGTCCAAAAGTAAATAATGTGAAACTTTGGGAATATTGTTAGTCTCGTTCAGGGGGGAATATTACAATTCGATATACATGTTGTTTTCTTGTGCCAGTCGGCGGAGGTTGATGATAGCGTAGCGCATACGTCCGAGGGCGGTGTTGATGCTTACGCCTGTGCGGGCGGCGATGTCTTTAAAATCGCATTTGCCATAGTGGCGGAGGATGACTACGCGACGTTGTTCGGGAGGCAGCATTTTGACCAGTTTGCGGATATTGCGGTTGGTTTGCTGGCGCATGATGTTTTGCTCGGCATTTTCATCGTGCAGTTTCAGGGTCTCAATAATGTCGCAGTCGGGACGATTGGGCACGATGGGCAGTTTGCTGCTGTGGCGGAAATAGTCGACGATGAGGTTGTGGGCAATGCGCATGACCCAATGGACAAATTTGTTTTCATCTTTGTAGATGCCGGTGTTGAGTGTGGCCACTACTTTGAAAAAAGTATCCTGGAAAATGTCGTCGGCAACATCTTTGTCTCTCACTACCGAGAAAATATACCCGTAGACTTTGGTTTGGTATCGAGACAATAAGACATCAAAACAAGCATAGTTACCATCCTTGTAACCTTGTATCAGCTCGTTGTCAGTGAGCGTACTAACAGATTGTTCCGTCATTTGTATTCGCTTTAAGGGTTGAACTGATAGTTGTGTTTCGATAATCTTCAATTTTGGTTTTTTATTCCGTTTTCAAAATGCAAAAGTACATATTTTTTTACAAATAACAAACTTTTCTACGCATTTTTTTATATTTTAGTATGTCGGAGGGCAAAAAAATTGTGCAGAGGATGAGGAAAATATGGGTAACAATCAATAATGGATTATATTGTGGGTGTTGGTTCTCCGCTTCGATGTCGAATCACTTTTTTTTGAATAGTTGTGATGTTACATTAGATTGCGGATTTGCTCCACTTTTTCTTCCAAAGGTAGTTCGCCATTAATCCAATGGATGGCTATTCCTTGCCGTTCCATTCGACGGAACCAGGTCATCTGCCGTTTGGAGAAACGACGTATGTCGGTGTAGAGGTCGCGGAACATGTCGTCGTAGCTGCATTCGTTGCGTAGATAGCGGGTGACGTGGCGGTATTCCAGCCCGTAACGCAGCAGACGTTCTTCGGGAACGCCGCTTTTCAGCAAGGCTGCCACCTCTTCTATCATTCCTTCTTCAAGACGTTGGCGTAGCCTTATACCGATGCGTTCCACCACTGTTTCGCGAGGATAGAGGACTCCGATGATCAGGTGTTCCATGTCGGGCATGTGGGGGTATTCGTCGGGATGCTGTATGTGGTATTCCTGTATTTCGAGGGCACGAAGCAGTCGGTCGCGGGTCTCGGTGTCGGTGTGGTTGTGAAGTTTGATATAGCTGGCCAGCCGCTCGGTGAGTTCCTCGTCGCTGTAGGGCTCCATGCGTTTGCGAAACTCTTCGTCGATGGGGGCGTCGGCCAATTGGTAACCCTTTACCACGGCTTCAATATACATCCCCGTACCACCACAAAGGATGGGTTGCCGTTTGCGTGAGACGATGTCGTTGAAGGCTCGGATGAAATCGTTTTGAAATTGGTATACATTATATTCATATCCGGCATCGTGGATGTCGATGAGGTGGTAGGGAATATCGGTGCCATGGATATGGTAGTCGGCCAAATCTTTGCCCGTGCCGATGTCCATGCCACGGAACACCTGGCGTGAGTCGGCACTAATAATCTCACCGCCGAGCTGGTAGGCCAGTTCGGCGGCGAGGCTGGTCTTACCGCAGGCGGTAGGACCTGTTATGGTGATTAGTTTAGTCTTCAAAGAAGTAGAGTTTGCCACGTTGTTTGTCAAATTCATATTCGCCAAAGTCGCCCAAACCACCACGGTTGATGATGAACTTGTAGTCGATGCCTTTGACCACGATGACTTCTACATTATATTTTCTATGTTGGCCAATCTGGATTTCCTTCAGCACCAGGGTGGCTTTGTCGAGAATGTTGCCTTCGGGGTCGAAAGCGTTGTCGCGGTCGGGGAAGTCCTCCTTGTTGATACGACGCTGGTAGAGCATGTTCATGGCCTCTTCCCAAGAGATGGCGATAGGCTCTTTGTAGCGTTCATCGATGAGGATGGGCATCTGCATACCGTTGATGATGGCCTGAACTTCGCCTTTCTGTGTGTTGATCATGGTGACGTTGATGGTGCCTTCATCGTGGACAATCTCGGCAGTGGCTGCAGAGGTGTCGACAGGTGCGTTGACGAGGTCGATGTAGGTGCCGTCCTCATTATGTCTGACCAAGGCGCTGTCGGAAGCCAGGTTGTTGACCAAACGTTTGGACACATAGTCGGAGCGGAGAATCAGGAATTCGATACGGCGGTTGAGCTGGTGGGCAGCCTCTTGGTGCTCGGGTGTGGGGAGGTCGGCAATAAAGTCGCAGTCGAGACGGGTGCCAGCCGAGAAGGTGTAAGGCACATCGCCCACCACGATGACCACGTCGCGGTTAAGCACACGGGGCATACGCTCGGCATAGCCCTTGGCCACCATGCGGTCGCGTTCGATACCGCGGTTGGCAAGATAATCCACCACGCTTTGTGCACGACGCTGCGAGAGGGTGTCGTT
>JAZUIX010000010.1:0-13560 GCA_045642445.1 Bacteroidales bacterium
GATTGCTGTGCAGAACGAGGAAGCGTAGCGGGCTACGTGACCGAGTGATAAACAGCAAGATGCCGGAAAACGCCCGAAATCGCAGAAAAGTATTTTATTTTTCATTATCTTCATACGTTGAATTTATAGAACCCACCTATAGAAGATGGAGGGGCCGCTAAGCACCCTCCATCTTAATTCTGCTATTGTTGGCAGTATTATTTGCGGCTTTCTTCGACGGACTCTTTGATGAGCTGGAAGGTGGCTTCGATGTCGTTGTCGAGACCCATGCTGAAACGGATGAGGCCTTCGCTCATGCCCATTTCTTTCTGGATGTCCTCGGGAACTTCGGAGCTGGTGCTCTTACCGCTGTTGCTGAAGAGGGTCTTGAAGTAGCCAAGAGAGACGGCGAGGTAGCCGACACCCTTTTCCTGCATGATTTCCATAATCTTGCTGGCGCTGGCAGCGGTACCCATGTCGATGCTGATCATGCCGCCGAAGCCGTAACCCTCGTTGCACATGCTGCAGAAGAGGTCGTAGTCGGGATGCTCAGGCAGACCGGGGTAGTTGTATTTGAAACCCACCTCTTTGAAGCGCTTGGCAAGGTACATGGCGTTTTCGCCGTGTTTCTTCATGCGGATATGGAGGGTGTGGAGGTTCTTGAGGATGGAGGCGCTGCGCATGGGGTCGAGCACGGGGCCGAGGAGCATGCAGGTACCGTTGTTGACGTCGATGAGGCTGTTGATGTATTCGGCAGAACCGCAGATAGCACCAGCCACACAGTCGTTAGTACCGTTGACATACTTGGTCATGGAGTAGACGGTAACGTCGGCACCCAGTTTGCAGGGGCTGAAAATCATAGGAGTGAAGGTGTTGTCGACGATGAGTTTGGCACCGTGGGCGTGAGCCATCTTGCTCAGCTCGGGAACGTTGGCGATGCGGAGCAGGGGGTTGTTCATGGTCTCGGTGTAGACAACTTTGGTGTTGGGGTGCTCGTTGAGGGCTTTCTCAACAGCCTTGAGGTCCTGCATGTTGACGAAAGTGGTCTCGACGTTGAACTTTTTGAGGTAGTTGGCCATGAAGGCGAAGGTGCCGCCGTAGGTGGTCATGGAGCTGATGATATGGTCGCCCGACTTAACTTCGTGGATAAGGGCGGAGGTGATGGCGGCAAGGCCGGAACCGGTGACCCAAGCGGCCTCGGTGCCTTCCATGGCTGCGAGAGCCTGGCAGAGGGCGAGGTTGGAGGGGTTCCAGTGACGGCTGTAGAGGAAGAAGCCCTCGGTTTCGCCGTGGAAGGTCTCGGTCATGAGATGAGCCTCAGGGAAGGTGAAGGTTGCGCTGTCGCAGATTGCGGGGTTGACGCCACGGTTGGCATCACGACCATCGATACGCTGAATAGCGGTTGCGGGATCAAAATTTTTCATGTTTGTAGTTTTTTATTGGGTTGTTATTAATTATTATTGATACAGTAAAAATACGGTGTTGCGTTTGTGGAGATTGGGGGCATCGGCGAGCCACTGACGCGCAGGGCGGGTGACGATATACTGCGAGGGGAGCGAGATGTCGCAAGCCACACAGATGCGCGTTGTGGGCAGGAGTGTGGCGGCAAGCTCGGCGAGGAGCTGGTTGTTGCGATAAGGGGCTTCGATGAGTATCTGTGTCTGGTGTTCGCGATAGATGCGTTGCTCCAAGGTTTTGAGGGTGCTCTGACGCTTGGTTTTGTCGATGGGGAGATAGCCTATGAAGGCGAAATTCTGCCCATTGAAGCCCGAAGCCATGAGCCCCATCATAATGCTGGAAGGCCCCACGAGGGGAATGATGGAGATGCCTCGACGCTGCGCCATGCGGGTGATGAGGGCGCCAGGGTCGGCCACGCAGGGAAGCCCCGCCTCGCTCATGAGGCCTATGTTGCAGCCTTGGGCGATGGGGTCGAGATAATGCTCTATCTCCAACTCGGAGGTGTGTTCGTTGAGTTCGTAGAACTGGGTGTCGTCGATGGGGTACTCATAACCCATACGCTTGAGGTTGCGTCGGGCTGTGCGCAACTCTTCCACAATGAAATGGTGGCAGGTGTTGAGCATCGCCTTGTTGTAGGGGGGCAAGGAGATGTCGACATCGTCGGCACCAATGGGCACGGGGAAGAGTATCAACGAAGGCTGGGTCATACCATCTTGAGATAGCTGATTTCCTTTCCTGTGAGTTCACGATAACGTCCACGGGGGAGGTCCTTCTTGGTGAGGCCCGCAAAGACCACACGGTCGAGCTTGTGGACATTGTAGCCGAGGTGCTCGAAGATGCGGCGGACGATGCGGTTCTTGCCGGAATGGAGTTCCACACCCACAATACGTTTGTCCTCGGCACCCTGCACATACTGCACATCGTCAACATGGATGGGGCCGTCTTCGAGTTCGATGCCTTCGAGCATCTGCCTCATATCTTCACGGGTGACGGGCTTGTCGACCTCCACGTGGTAGATTTTGTAAACCCCTGTGGAGGGATGGGTGAGGTGGCGTGCCAACTCGCCGTCATTGGTAAAGAGGAGCAGCCCCGTGGTGTTGCGGTCGAGGCGACCTACGGGATATATACGCTCGGGACAGGCACCGTCGATGAGCATCATCACCGTCTGACGTTCCTGTGGGTCGTCGAGGGTGGTGATAAAGCCCTTGGGCTTGTTGAGGAGGAAATAGCGCTTGCGTTCGGAGTGGAGGGTCTCGCCGCCGTAGTTCACCACATCGCCTTCGTGCACTTTGAAGCCCATCTCGGTAATCACCTTGCCGTTGACCATGACACTACCTGCGGCAATGAGTTTGTCGGCCTCACGGCGTGAGCAGATACCGGCGTTGGCGATGTATTTGTTGAGGCGGGTGGTGCCGTCGTCCTCACGAGGTGGTGGCGGAGGAGTTTTCACACGAGGCTTGGGAGCCTCACGTCGTTTGCGAGGGGCCTCGCCGTCGCGAGAATCCTTGTGGCCGTGTTTCTCACGAAAATCGCGGGAGCCTTTGGAGCCACGATTGTCGCGGTATTCGTGCGAATCATCGGACCTGCGGTTATCGTTCGAGAAGCCCGACTTGCGGGGTCGACGAGGGGCCTCATCGTTGTTGTCGCTACGCGAAGAATAGGCGCGGCGGGGAGTGTCGTCGCTACTGGATCCTATGGGGCGCGAAAAATGTTTGCGATGACGAGGGGCGGAGTCGTCGTCCCTATCAGAGTGGGAATAATTGGATTTGCGAGGACCACGAGCGTCATGTCCGTCTCTGGGAGCCCGGTGGTCGTTGTTGCCGCCCTCGCGGCGGTAGTTCTGATTCTTTTCCATGTTGTCTATTTTTTGTTACCAGTGGTAATATCAGGGATGGCCGCAGCCATTCTTAATTTTCAATTGTATTACTTTCTCATTTTGTAAGGAAACGCAGCATCAAGTTCCTGTTTGTGGCGAAGGTCGGAAACCTCTTGTGCCAACATCTGTAGTATGTCGAGGCGCATAAACTTGAGCCAAGAGATGGCCTTGTCGTCGTCGCGACAGGCGAGGACAAACATAAAGTTGGCCTCGTGAAGATTGGCTCTCACCCATTGGCGGGAACGCTCGTCGCCGTCGATGGCGTGGCTGAGAAGCCCGAGCCACGGGTAGTTGTTGGCCACAAGCCATTGCTCGGCCTCCACGTCGTCCTGCAAGAAATTGGAGAAAGCCGCCAATTCGGGATACCCCGCCGTGGCAAGCCATTCAAAAAACTGCCTGCTGCCTCCGATGGCCTGTTTGAGGGCCAGGAGCACTCGGACGTCATATTTGAGGAGGCCTTTGGTCATCAGCTGCGTATCTTGGCACCAAGTTGGTTTTCGAGGTTCTTTTGAAGTTTGGCCATAACGGTCTCAATCTGCTTGTCGTTGAGGGTCTTCTCCTTGTCTTGAAGGATGAAGGACACGGCGTAGGACTTCATTCCCTCGGCAATGCCTTTGCCCTCATATACGTCGAAGAGGCTGACCCGTTTGAGCAGTTTCTTCTCCGTGTTGAAGGCCACCTGTTCGATCTCGGCAAAAGTGACTTTGCGGTCGAGCACGAGGGCGAGGTCGCGGCGAACCTCGGGATATTTGGGCACTTCGGCAAAGAGCACCTCCTTGTCGGGATAGCTCTTGAGAAGGAGCGTCCAGTCGATGTCGGCATAATAAACCTCCTGCTTGCAATCCATGCGTTTGAGGGTATCCTTGCTGAGAATACCAAGCGAACAGAGTTGCTTGTGGCTGTCCTTGAACACGAAGGCGAGGCCCTGGCTGTAGTATTTCTCGGTGGCGGGGATTATCTGTATACGGGTCATATTGATGCGCATTCTGCGAAGGATGTTCATCACATGTGCTTTGAGCATGTAGAAATCGGTCGGCGTGGTGGGCATCTTCCAGCTCTCGGGGTTCTGTGCGCCGGTCATGAATATGGCGAGGTGCTGGGTCTCGGTATATTTCTTGGTGACGGGCAGGGTCTCGCCCTCCTGGCTCTGCACATCGTTCATGACGTATGTGCGGCCAAACTCATAGAGTTTCTGGTCGTGAATCTTATAGTTGAGGTTGCGCACCACGCACTCCATACCGCAATACAGCAGGGTTTGGCGCATCACGTTGAGTTCCTTGCTCAGGGGGTTGAGAATCTGGACGCTGTGCTTGGGGTCGAAATCGGGATTGTTCTCAAAATATTCGGCCTTGGTGAGCGAATTGTTCATAATCTCGCTGAAGCCGTTGTCGGTAAGCAAGTCGCTGACGATGTTCTGCAAACGGCGGGGATTGGGCTTGCGACCGTAGGAGAGGCAGCTGCTGATACGCTCGTCGAAATGGATGTTGTTGTAGCCGTAGATGCGCATGATTTCCTCCACCACGTCGCACTCGCGATACACATCCACCTTGCAGGTGGGGATGCGGAGGGTCATACCTTCGGCGTCCTCCTTCACTATCTCGATGTCCAAGGACAGGAGCGCCGTTCTGACAGCCTCCAGGGGCAGCGGCTGACCAATGAGCGAGAAGATGCGCTGGAAGTTGATTTCCACCTCGGCCTTGGCTATGGGTTCGGGATATACGTCCACCATCTCGCTGGCAATGGTGGCTCCGGCTATTTCTTGCAGCAGCTTCACGGCACGACGGAGGGCCCACACGGTAATGTTGGGGTCGCAGCCACGCTCGTAGCGGAACGAGGCGTCGGTCTTGAGGGTGTGGCGCTTGCTGGTTTTGCGTATGCTGGTGGGGTCGAAATAGGCGCTCTCCAAAAACACGCGCTGGGTGGCATGGGTCACGCCGCTCTTTTCGCCGCCGAACACACCTGCTATGCACATGCCCTCCTGCTCGTTGCAGATCATCAGGTCGCGGGCATCGAGTTTGCGTTCCACTCCGTCGAGGGTGACGAAGGGGGTGTCCTGCGGAAGACGTTTCACCACGACGTGGTTACCGGCAATCATGTCGGCATCAAAAGCGTGCATCGGCTGACCCACCTCCATGAGCACGAAGTTGGTCACGTCCACCACATTGTTGATGGGGCGGATACCCACGGTGCGGAGCTTGTTCTGCAACCACTCGGGCGAATCCTGCACATGGACATTCTCCAAGGTGATGCCGGTATAGCGCGGACAGAGCGAAGGCTCTTCCACGGTCACCTTCACAGCCTTGTCCGAAGGACGGCTGCACGAGAGTTCTGCCACCTCGGGCCACAGTATGTGTTTGTCCAAGCCCTGGCGGGTATTGAGCACGGCCACCACGTCGCGCGCCACGCCGATATGGCTGGTGGCGTCGCTGCGGTTGGCGGTAATGGCCACCTCGAGGGTGTAGTCCTCTTCGAGATGGAAATATTCCTTGGCGGGCATTCCCACAGGGGCATCGTCGGGGAGCACCATGATGCCGTCGTGGCTCGATCCGAGCTGCAGCTCATCGGCAGCACACAGCATACCCTCGCTCACAGCGCCGCGCAGTTTGCCCTTCTTTATTTCGTAAAACTCCGTGTCGGAAGTGTATATTTTGGTGCCGATCTGGGCGCAGACAACCTTTTGTCCTGCCGCCACATTGGGGGCGCCGCACACGATGTCCAAGGGGCGATCTCCGCCCACATTGACGGTGGTGATGTGCAGATGGTCGCTATCGGGGTGCGGTTCGCAGGTCATCACCTGGGCGATAACCACATGTTCCAAACCGCCTTTGATACTCTCAACCTTCTCCACGCTGTCCACCTCCAAGCCGGAGAAAGTCAGCAGGTCGTCCAGTTCCTGAGGAGTCATATCCTCAATATCCACATACTCTTTGAGCCAATCAAAAGAAATATTCATATATGTATCAGTTTATTATCAATAATATATAGTTTTAGTATTCAAACTGCAAAGATACAACTTTTTCTGTAACCAGCAAAGTGTTTTTACTTACCACAGACAAAATCCTGATAGTTCTCTGGCGTAATCACCGCGAATGTATGCTCTGGATAGCCTTTGGCGAAGGTGTCCGTCAACCGAGGTTGCTTCGAAGGGCTCCATTTGAACTCGTAGGCGTGCAATACACCATCGTAGTCCTCAAGATAGTCTACCTCTTGTTGCTGCTGGGTGCGCCAGAAATAACTCTTGCCATAAAAACCGCAATACGAGTTGTGCTTCATTCGCTCACTTATAGCATAATTCTCCCACAATGCACCTGTATCGTTCCGCAACGCCAACGGCTTGTAGTCACCAATCAACGCATTGCGCACGCCATTGTCATAAAAATATATCTTGCGGCTTTTCTTCAACTCATTGCGTACATTGCGGCTGAACGAACGTAGATGAAACACCACATACGACTTCTCCAACAAGTCGATATATCGTTGCACGGTAATGGATGTCAGGCCCAACAGTCGCCCCAACTCGTTGAACGAAACCTCACTGCCCACCTGCAAGGCCAGTGCTTGCAGCAATTGTTCTATTATCTCTGGTTTGCGTACATCTTGAAACGAGAATATGTCTTTGTAAAGATAACTGCTCACGAGATTTGTCAAGGTCTCACGCTCCTCACCCTTGAGGGTTACAACCTCGGGATAAGAGCCGTATATTAGCCTGTGCTCAAGCATGCGGCGCTCTTCCAAAGTGCCAAACTCTTTGATAAGCTCTTCGGCCGAAAATGGGAACATCACATACTCTTATTTGCGTCCAGTGAGCGGCTCATTGATGGAGTTGGAGAGTTCTATGGCAGAGGAGCCTGTGACGACAACCTGCTTCTCGGGATAGTTATCCACCAGTAGTTTCAACGTAATACCGATATTTTGCACACGCTGAGCTTCGTCAATCAGTATCAAGTCTGCATTTGCAGTCTCAGCCCCCAATTGTGTGGACGTGGGTTCAGCAAGCTTGCGTCTAACATCAGGCTCGTCACAGTTCCAAACCACAACCCTGCGGTCGGAATCTGTCGTCAGCATCCGCAGCAGCGTAGTCTTTCCCACCTGTCTTGGACCGACAACAACAATAACCTTCCCACGATACAATCGTTTATCAATCTGCTCTTTAATCAGTCTATAAACCATAATTATCCATACTTTACCGGCTGCAAAGATACAGACTTTTTTAATTATAATAAAAAATTATTATAAGAATTTTTAATTATACTGCAAAAATCTGAATTATATTACTCTCAAAAATCTTCAAATCTCCATCAGAAAATCTTCAATTCTTCCGAGAAAAATCTCCGATTCTTATTGCAACAACCATATATTTACCACCGCCAAAATACAACAACTTCTCGATAATCCGTCGGCGATCTCTCGGCGGTGACGGCTCCTCGCTCCTTCTTGGTGGGTTATATATGGGTTCTTTTGTTTTGCGGTATTAGGTATGAAAAAGAGCATATCCTCTATAGGGAAGATATGCTCCGGAAATCGGAGATTGTCAATCTATCTAATCAAAATCACTTTACGTGCTGGGTGGTTTCCAACCTTGACAAAATAGGTGCCAGTCTGCAACATATTGTTACTAACTAGGCGACCTTCTGTATCGTATATAAAAACCGACTCGCCATTTGCTCCTTCAACAATGATTTTTCCGTCTCGTACAACAAACAGCATCCCATTATTCGCAATATCCGCGATCCCCGCCTCTCCATCGGCGAGGAATATGGCCGTTAAATCCACATCCTCAACAACTGCGAATGTATAAGGATTATACGTTGTTCCATTGCTCCATTGAGCGAAATGATAGCCGCTATAGGCAGTTGCTTCGAGTGTACAGGGTACTCCGTATTCAAATTGACCACCGCCAAACACATTTCCGGCAGTAATATCATTTGTCGTTGCCGTCACAGTATAGCTGTCAGGGACAAAGAATGCAGTGATAGTTTCGTTTTGGAATTGTACTATGTAATATCTCGGATTATCAGTATTGCCGTCATTCCAATGGCTGAAATGATAGTGCTCCGACGCTATAGCAGTAAGAACTGCGGTGTCGCCGTAATGGAACTGACCTCCGCCGATTGTATAGCCCCTCGTTGTATCAGCACTTACCGCATCTACAGTGTAAACTCCGTTTGATTCAAAATAAGCATAAAGCAGACCAGTATATGGCAAATTGACAGTTATGGTGTCCTGAGTGCTTCCGTTGCTCCAATGACTGAAATGGAAACCAGAGTCAGGTGTAGCCCACAGTTTTATGCTTGAAGTTGAACAATCCACCGCCGTAAGCGAAATCTCACGATAGACATAATAGACATAATTATTATTGTATTGAATTGTAATGTATCCTCTGTTGCGTGTGGATATGTCATTAATATACAGCGTGTGCAGAGGGGATATATATTGACTGCTATCTGTTGTTACGTGGTTTATATCAAGGAGTGGCATATCCCACGCTGATGTATAGTTTGTCTCCGAACCACATGGGACATTGATAATCGAGCGACTAGAACCGGAGAAGGTGGTTGTGGCTATCATTGGTGGAGTCGAACCTCGCATATATATAGATACATTGGCTGAATCATTTGCAAATGCATAACTACCGATTGAGGTAATGGTTGAAGGCAGGGATATACTTAGATATGGTTCAGAACCATAAACAACGTCATACCATGTATATCCTACATGGGCAAAGGCAGAATCTGCAATGACTGAAACGCAATACGAGTGTCCATCATGCACAACACTGTCGGGAATAATAATATCCAGGAAACGCCACCAGTCGTCAACGAGCGTGTCCTTAAGGATATAGGGGTGATTCAGTGCAGGTCGGGTCACTGCCACATGATTGGCGTCAATGATTGAGTAATAAATCTCATATCCGTTTCCATTGAAAGGCACGGCAGAAAAGTCTTGTGCTTTTGTGGCAATGGATAACAATAAACTAATGGCTAAAGTAAAAAGAACCTTCTTCATTTATTTGTTGCTTTTAAATTTTTCCTTAACTTGGAATAGGTCAAAGTGAGTGTGTTTTTCGGGTTGTTTTCGGTGTCGAATCGCTTGAGATTGTAGTGTCGCGTAACTGCACGACCAATCTGTTTATTGACCTCTTGCAGGTCACCAACCTTGGCTACAATGTCGAGGTATTCGTTCATTCGCAACCGATCCTCTTGTATGTAGCAAAAGAGGCTGTCGGTAATTTGCTCATCGAAACTGACAAGCAACTGTTTGATGTAATTGTTCAATTCAGGATGTTTCATATTGAAATATAGTTTAGCGTCGTTTACAGAGATGACAATAAAAAGCCGTGAACTTTATCTTCTTTGTTCTAACGGAGGCTCTGGTAAACCCAATCAGCAAACAAGAAAGCTCACGGTGTCGTGAGCGTTTCCCCTTTCAGGTGCTGATTGTTTGTAAGAAATTTTACCAGAATTTCCGTTAGCACAGAAAAGCGAATACGCTTAATTATATGTCTATGTTGTCTATTCTGTCTTTATCTCATTGTTTTGTTTTTATTTCCGACTGCAAAGATACAAATCTTTATTAATATTATTCTATTTTTTTCACTTCTGCATCTTCTGTGGGCAGCAGATAGTCGGAGGCTCGTTCTCGAGAGATGACGCTGTGGCCTATCTGCTTTTCAACCTCCTCACGTGCCACCTTCGCGGCTTTTCCGCCGCTTTGCGCCACCTGTTTGTTCTCTTTCATCGTCTTGGGGTTGCGGTTGCGGGAAATCTCGGTGGTGGCGGCTTCCGCCAGCGTGTTCAGCGCCAACTCAAGGTTGGTCATGTTATCTCTTAGGTTCTCTTTGGTCAAACTCTTGTACCGTTTGTATTCCCCCGGTGGTCATACCGCTCCACGCTTTGGTGAGGATATTGGTAAGGACGGCAAAGTCTTTCTGCTCTTTAACACCCGAACGTTCCCATTCGTCGGTAAGTGCCTTGCGAGTGCGGATGGACTTGAGGCGGTTCTCAATCCACTTGTCACTGTAACCCTGCCGACGATAATCCTCCACTGCCATCTGGAACGTCAACTCGGGGTCAATCATCTGGTCGATACGCTGCGCACCCACCTCGGAGAGCCACCGTTTGATAGGCTCAGCCTTCTTGGACGGAATGGATTGGATGATGCGCAACGTCTGCTCTAAATCGGCCACATCCGTAGCACGATTCTTTCCGTCCGCAGCAGGTAATTTCAACTGCTTACAATTTGTAAGCAGTTCATCGGCTCCTTCCTCTTTCAGGCGTTTCTTGAGCACAGCCCAGTAGGTGCTAGCTTTGCGGGGCGTGGGTTGCTCGGTCAAAATCTGTACCACATCCACTATGGAGAAGTAGTACTTCTCCTCCTCCTCGTTCCAAGCCATTCTAACCTGCGAGCCTTCAAAAAGTTGTATGGCGTTCTGCTGTGTCATTAGTTTCCTATTGTTTTACCGCATGCAAAAAGCAAAAACATCGAAATACCGCTGCATGGCATTGGGCTCGGTTTGATAGATGTTCTTGCCGTAGTAATAATCGGCCATAACCTCGTAGAGGCGGCACAGTTCCTTCAAGCCGGCGCAGTTCTTGTTGGCATCGATGGTCAGCGACACAAGTTCCAACGCTCGGTCAGCGGCACGGTGGCATTGTTCTTCGTTGCCTTTGGCCTTCCAGCGGTTGGCACGCGACACCTCGCTGCCGATGTTCAGCATCTGTTCGGCCAGCGACATCTGCGCCCATCGGCCAGCAGCCAAGTCCTTATGTTGGAACTCCATTGTCAGCATGGCAGCAGATAGTTTACTGTGTCTATAATCCTCTGCCGCGTGTCGGCATCCTGCACGTCGCGACTGCGGTTGCCCTGTCCGGGGCGTATGTTAATCATCGAGTCAAACTCAATGAAGTCCTCACCGTCCATCTCGGGATACAGGTTTATGCCCCACAAGTCGTACTGCGACGAACCCTGTGCCAGCAACGCCTGCTCTATGTCGGCATGCAGTTCAGCATCCACACCAATCTTCTTTTGTGCAATGTCCACCACAGCCTTCACCATGTCGCCAAAATAGTTCGGCATCATGGCGTTCAGTATCTTTCTGTCTGTCGGACGGTCAATTATTTGCATTGTTCGAGCTTTATATTAATCCTCGTAATGTGTATCTTCCTTCTTCTTGTCACCTTTCCACTCTCCGGTGAGCCAATGGAAATGCCTGATTCTAAACACCCAAAGAAGCAGAAAGACTACCGCAATTGCAACATAACCCATATTATTACTTAATCTTCGCCCAGCTGTCCTTGAGCGTGCAGGTACGGTTGAAGACGGGGTGGTCGGGGGTGCTGTCGCGGTCGGTGCAGAAATAGCCCATACGTTCGAACTGGAAACGCTGGGGTTCCTCGATGCCGTTTTCATTCACCACCATGTGTGCCTCGCCCAAAGCGGGCTCGAGCTTGCAGCCCTGCAGCACCTGCAGCGAGTTGGGGTTGAGGTTGTCGAGGAACGTCTTGCCCTCGGGGGCCTCGTCGGGAGCCTCGGTGGCAAACAGGCGTTCGAACATCCGCACCTCGGCGTCCACAGCATGCTGAGCGCTCACCCAATGCAGCGTGCCCTTCACCTTGCGGCCGTCGGGAGCATCGCCGCCACGGGTGGCGGGGTCGTAGGTGCAATGGATGCAGGTGATGTTGCCTTCGGCATCCTTCTCCACACTCTGCGCCGTGACGAAGTAGGCATAACGCAGACGCACCTCGCGGCCCAACGTGAGGCGGAAATACTTCTTGGGAGCCTCCTCCATAAAGTCCTCGCGCTCGATATAGAGCTCGCGGCTGAAAGGCACCTGGCGCACACCGTCGTCGGGGTTCTCGGGATTGTTGATGGCGTTGAGCATCTCCGTCTGCCCCTCGGGATAGTTGTCGATAACCACCTTGACGGGGTTCAGCACAGCCATGCGGCGTTGAGCCACCTTGTTGAGGTGGTCGCGAAGGCTGTTCTCCAGGCGGACGAAATCGATGATATTGTCGCGTTTTGCCACTCCGATGTCCTCGCAGAAATTGCGGATGCTCTCGGGCGTGTAGCCACGGCGGCGGAAACCGCAGATAGTGGGCATACGGGGGTCGTCCCAGCCGCTGACGTAATGCTCCTTCACCAGCTGCAGCAGCTTGCGCTTGCTCATAACCGTATAGTTGATGTTGAGGCGGGCAAACTCATACTGGTGGCTGGGGAAAATGCCGAGCTGCTGGATAAACCAATCGTACAGCGGGCGATGGATGTCGAACTCCAGGGTGCAGATGCTGTGGGTGATATTCTCGATGCTGTCGCTCTGGCCGTGGGCGTAGTCGTACATCGGATAGATGCACCACTTGGTGCCCGTGCGGTGATGGTCGGCATGGAGGATGCGGTACATAATCGGGTCGCGGAACTGCATATTGGGGTGGGCCATATCGATCTTGGCGCGCAGCACCTTGCTGCCGTCCTCAAACTCGCCGTTCTTCATACGCTCAAACAGGTCGAGGTTCTCCTCCACGCTGCGGTCGCGGTAAGGGCTGTTCTTGCCGGGTTCGGTAACGGTGCCGCGCCCAAGGCGGATTTCCTCCTGCGTCTGGTCGTCGACGTATGCCAGGCCCCGCTTGATCAGTTCCACCGCCCAGGCATAGAGCTGGTCGAAATAATCGCTGGCATAGTGGACGCTGGCCCACTCGAAGCCCAGCCACTTGATGTCCTGCTGAATACTGTCCACATATTCGGTATCCTCCTTCACGGGATTGGTGTCGTCGAAACGCAGATTAGTCTTGCCGCCATACTTCTTGGCGAGGCCGAAGTTGAGGCAGATAGATTTGGCGTGACCGATGTGCAGATAGCCGTTAGGCTCGGGCGGGAAACGGGTAAGAATAGACTTATACGAACCCTCGTTGAGGCCCTGTTCGATAATTTCTTCAAGAAAATTGAGCGACTTGGTTTCTTCCATCTTATTATCCATCATTATAAAATGCTCATTTATATGTAAGTTACACTTATGTTTAAATATATACTGAATTACAAAAATACAAAAAAAAACGGACATAAACAATTTTTTTACAAAGAGGCCTGCCGCGACAAGCCTTTAGAAGAAATCGAACTAACAAATCTTACAATCTTACAGTCTTACAGTTAAAAAAAAGGATGACAACTACCCCTTCTTTTTTATATTATACTATATATAACTATTTAATATATAAATATATATATATAATATATATAAGAAAAGTAAGGAAATG
>JAZUIX010000011.1:0-12707 GCA_045642445.1 Bacteroidales bacterium
AAAATAAATACATATTAAAAACTAGCTTTCTACTATCCATTCTGCATGATACCTTTTGATTTGGACAAGTCTGCACATGTTATACACAAGATTTGTCATCGCTATGCATGCCTTTGCTCTGACCATCCCAACACCTCTAAACACCAGCCCGCACATGGTCTGCTCCATAAATCCGAAGGTGTGTTCCACCAAGCAGCGCACCTTGGATTTCTCACGATTCGACTTCTTCTGGTCTTCAGTCAAAGGTTTATTCCTGTATCCTTTTTCGCAAATGATGGGGCTCATGTTCTATTTTGCAAAAATACGAAAAATTATTGATATAACAAAATGATTAACAATTTTTTAATTTATAGAACTCCCCAATTGAGAATTGAAAATTGGGCTGGCGCAGTTGTTTTTTTCAGTTCACTTCTTCAGAAAAGCGAAAAAGACGGCCAAGAGTATGCAGCCAAAAGAGACGATGTGGTTCCAGCGGATGGGCTCGCCTTTGAACACTGTGGCCACGATGACCGTGAACACGGTGAGAGATACGGCCTCCTGGATGATTTTGAGCTGCATGAGCGAGAAGGGACCGCCGTTGATTTGTGCACCTACGCGGTTGGCGGGAATCATGAAGCAGTACTCAAAAAAAGCCAGTCCCCACGAGCAGAGGATGATGAGGATGAGGGGCCAGTCGGTGTTGATTTTCAGCTCGGTGAGTTTGAGGTTGCCGTACCAGGCAAAAGTCATAAAGACATTGGAGCATATTAAAAGCAGAACAGTGAGAATTCCTTTGGGCATGTTTTTTTTAATTGAGAATTGAAAATTAAGCTGACGCGGTTTGTATTGTTAGTTTACTGGTTGCAGTTCACGGCTTTGATGAGTTCGCTCCAGACGGAGTTGCAGGTGCGTTCGATGGTTTGGGCACGGCGGTCGCCGAATTTGAGGAGCTTGGCTTCTACGCCCTGCGGGCCTGCTATGCCTATCCAGACGGTGCCTACGGGCTTTTCGGGAGTTCCGCCTCCAGGACCTGCAATGCCTGTGGTGGCCACAGCATAGTCGGCCCCAAGTCGTTGGCGCACACCGGTCACCATCTCGCGAACCGTCTCCTCGCTCACGGCGCCATGGGCCTCGAGGGTCTCGTGCCGCACCCCGAGGGCGCACTCCTTGACCTCGTTGCTGTAAGCCACAATGCCGCCCTTGAAATACTCTGAGGCACCCGCCATAGCGGTGAGCTGCGAGGCTATGGCTCCGCCCGTGCAACTCTCGGCGGTGGCGAGGGTGAGGTGGCGGGAGCGGAAAGTGTAGGCCACAAGTCCGGGCAGCGTTTCGAGGTCTTCGCCCACAATGTATTGCCCTGCAAGGGGGTATAGCTCCTTCACGGCCTTGTCGATTTGCTCTTGTAGGAGATTGCGGTCGTCGTGTCCGCCACGGGCGGTGAGGCGCAGCTTCACCATGCCCGACTGGGGCAGGTAAGCCAGGCGGATAGTCTTGGGCAGGGCCAGCTCCCAGGGCTCGATGAGGTCGCTGAGGAACGACTCGCCGATGCCTTGCACCAGGATGTTTTTGTTGATAATCTGGTCGGTTTTGAAATGCTTCTGAAGACGCGGCACAATCTCGGTCTCCATCAGGTTGGCCATCTCGAAGGGTACGCCCGCCATCGAAACCACCACCTTGCCGCCCCAGTCGTCCTCGTCGTCGTCGGGCAGATCGAACCACATGCAGGGGGCCGTGCCCACCACGTTGTTGATCATCGTGCAGCAGCGTGGCACCCAGGCCTGCTGGCGGTTGATGGGGGTGAGCTCGTAGCCACGGGCGTCGAAGATGCGCTTCACGTTGGCAAGCGCCTCCTCGTTCTCGTATAGCTCGCTGTCGAAAAACTCGCAGAGGGTCTTCTTGGTGATGTCGTCCTTGGTGGGACCGAGGCCTCCGGTGATGAGCACCACGTCGCTGCGGTCGAGGCAGAGACGGAGGTAGGAATCGATGTCGTGAGCCACGTCGCCTATGACGTAGGTGCCGCAAACGTCGATGCCTGCGGCTATGAGCATCTGAGCCATGCGGCTCGCATTAGTGTTTACGACCTGTCCTATAAGCAGTTCGTCGCCGATATTGAGTATGGTTGCTTTCATAGTTGGTGTATAATTTGCTTTGCAAAAATACGATTTTTTTGTAAAACTGATAAAAAAAGTTTTTGAACAGGGGCTCTGCGGCAGGGGAAGCCGTGCTTGTTATCCGATAATAACATGAGGTGATTCGTGGAAAGAGACGGATTCGCATCAAAAAATCGCCCAATCGGCGAACCTGATGGGCTTGAAATGGGTATGAGGTACCCCCAAGTGACCTAGGTGTGACCTAGGTATGACCTAGGACTGACCTAGGTATGACCTAGGTATGACCTAGGTATTATACCAAGGTTGCTCATAGGTCATACCTTGGTCAATCCTTGGTTGGATTTAGGTCACTTGGGAGGATCTTATAGGGTAGGAGAGGGCAGGAGGCTTTTGATCGGGCAGTTCTGCATGAGGAGGGAACGTGATGATTAGATTTATAAATAAGTAAAGTGTTGATATTGATATGATTGATGTATATTGGTGTGATATTGTTGAAAATATGTTGGAATTAAAGTGTGCCGTTTGCAAAAAAATATGTATCTTTGCAAGTTCAAAAAAAGTTACTTGACATGATGACAAATATCCCGAATCTGGACGAATTAATCCGCATGGCCCTCTTGGAAGATGTGGGCGACGGCGACCACAGCACTTTGGCTTGTATTCCCCCAACAGCCTTAGGCACAGCCAAAATGGTGGCGAAACAAGACGGCATACTCTGCGGAATGGAGGTGGGCGAAAGAGTGTTCCACTTTGTCAACGATTCCTTCTACAAAAGCTCCGTGCCGCTGAAGGTGAGATGCCTCAAAAATGACGGCGAGGAGGTGAGGAAAGGCGATGTGCTGATGATTGTCGAGGGCGCTTCGGGTGTCATCCTTACTGCCGAACGTACAGCCTTGAACTATATGCAGCGTCTGAGCGGTATCGCTACCGAGACGCACCGCATGGTGCAGATGCTCGAGGGTCTCAACACCCGCCTGCTGGATACCCGCAAGACGACCCCCAACATGCGTCTTTTGGAGAAATACGCAGTGAAGTGCGGTGGGGGTACGAATCACCGTATCGGATTGTACGACATGGTGATGCTGAAGGACAACCATATTGATTTTGCCGGAGGTATAGAGGCGGCCATCGACAGGACTCATGCTTATTTGAAGGAGAAGGGCAAGGAGCTGAAGATTGAGATAGAGGTGCGCGACCTGGACGAGTTGGAACGGGTGATGAAGCATGGCGGTGTGGATCGCATTATGCTGGACAATTTCGATGTGCCCACTTTGCGTGAAGCGGTGAAACGCATCGAAGGCAAGTACGAAACCGAGGCCAGCGGAGGCATCACCGACGCCACCTTGCGCGGCTATGCCGAAACGGGTGTGGACTTTATCTCGGTGGGTGCTTTGACACACCATATCAAGAGTCTGGACATTTCTTTGGTGAAAAAATAAAACTTGAATGACCCAGCACGCCAAAATAGCAGCCTTGGTGGCCAAGACGAAAGAGACGGCGAACAGAGCGAAGAGGAGCCGCCCTGTTCGGCTGACGCATTATGCCTTGCACAATGTCTCTTTGCCGGGCAACAAAGGGGTGCCTATTTATGATGTGACTTCGTATCTGCTGCGGGGAATAGCCAATGGCGATTTGTGGCGAGCCTCGAAGGGGTTGGCTTTCTCGCTGTTGATGGCTCTGCCTCCGTTGTTGATTTTTATGTTTACGCTGATTGCCTTCCTGCCTGTGGACGGGTTGCAGGACGAGTTGCTGATGCAGCTTCAGGCACTTGTGCCGGACAAGATTTTCTCCCCCATAGCCAACACGGTGAACGACGTCATGGGACACAAGCACAAGAGCTTGCTGTCGATAGGCTTCATCGCCTCCATTATTTTGGCGGCCAATGCCATGCATGGGGTTATGATGTATTTCTCCGACCGCACCAAGGAGAAGCGCACATTTGTGAAACGATACCCTATCTGCATTATGCTGGTGTTTCTGCTGTATCTGATGGTGATACTGGTGCTGGTGCTGCTTATCGGCTATAAGAGTATCATGATTTGGCTGCTTGATAAGGGCGTTCTGATCAAAGGGTCGTTCACATTCATGCTTATCCATGTCGGGCGTTGGTTCATATTGGTAATGATGGCGTTGCTGACGCTGAGCGTGTTGTATTATGTCATTCCGATGAAGAAACAACGTGTGGGTTTCTTCTCCTCGGGGGCGGTGTTTGCCACCATTATGTTCATTGTGCTGTCGTGGGGGTTCAGGATATATTTGGCCCATTTCAACCAATACAACCTGCTGTATGGCTCCATAGGCACGGTGCTGGTGATGATGCTTTGGCTGATGCTCAACTGCTTTGTCATCATGCTGGGATACGAACTCAATACGGCCATTCTCAATGGTCAGTTACAAAATAAAAAAGTACATAAATTCTTCAATCATAATAATAAATGATTATTCAGAAACAAAATGGAAAAGTCGTGCCGGTGGAATCAGCCGCACGTGAAAAATTCAAGATGGTGGCAAAGACCATGATGGGTCTTGAGGAAGTTCTTGCCGAAGAACTGCGGGAATGTGGCGCCGAGAACATAGAGTGCGGTGCCCGTGCGGTATCTTTTGAGGGCGATATGCGGGTGCTCTACAGGGCCAACTATACCTGTCGCACGGCTTTGGCCATTCTGAAGCCTTTTGCCGAATTTGAGGCCAATAATGAGGACGAACTCTATGATAGAGTGTACCAGATAAAGTGGGAGAAAATTATGGATGTGGATTGCACCTTTATGATTGACAGCACCACGTCGGGCGAGATTTTCACCCATTCATATTATGCCGCTCTGAAGACCAAGGATGCCATCGTGGACCGTTTTCGTCGCAATTTCGGCCAGCGTCCTTCGATCGACACAGAGAATGCCGACTTTAAATTCAACCTCCATATCCGTGACAACCATGTGACGCTGCTTATCAATTCCAGTGGCGACTCGCTCCATAAGCGTGGCTATCGTCAGGCGGTGGGTATCGCCCCCATCAACGAGGTGTTGGCTGCGGGTATGATCAAGCTCTCGGGGTGGAAATGCGATAGCAATTTCTACGACCCCATGTGCGGTTCGGGCACCCTGTTGATTGAGGCTGCCATGCTCGCCAACAACATCCCTGCACAATATTACCGTGGAGGTAAATTTGCCTTCAAACGCTGGAAGGAATTTAATTTGGGAGAGTGGAAGAGTGTGAAGGACCAGGAAGACCGCAAAATAGGTTCGGGCGATTTCGACTATGAAATTTGGGGCAACGATATCGACCTCCAGGTGCTTCAGCAGGCTGAGAAGAATTTGGAATACACAAAGTTGCATAAGGATGTGATGCTTTTCAACGGCTCGTTCGAAGACCAAGATCCACCCGAGGGCCGCACGATGATTGTCACCAATCCCCCTTACGGTGAGCGTATCAAGATTGAGGATCTCAATGCTATGTATGAGCTGTTGGGCGACACGTTTAAGAAGAAATATGGCGAGAATTGTGAGGTGTGGCTTATCACCAGCGATTTTGATGCCATGAAACATATCGGCCTCAAGCCTTCACAGAAAATACCCCTCCTCAACGGCCAACTCGACTGTCGTTTCCTCCACTTCGAGCTCTACGAGGGCAGCAAAAAAGCCTCTAAGCAGCAAAGCGAGGAAGCATAGCCCGCCATCATGGAACCATCCACTAAATCCTTTTGGCACCTTCTGTCCCGCATTTGGTGGGTTTGGCCCGTGGCCACCTTTGTGGTCCTGGTTCTATGGATGGGCTTTTATCCGCAGAGAGATGTATTTCCCAATGTGCTCTTCTGGCTCATTGTGGGCCTCCTCTTTATGCAGCTCCTCACCTTTGTTGCCGCTATCGTGGTCAAGAAGTGGAAGCAACTGATAGGCGTAGTCATCGGCGGGCTGACCTCGTTCGTGCTCTTTGTAGGGCTGATCTTCCTCTCCGCGATTTCTGCCGTGGCCGGGATGGTCGCTAACATTGATGGAGAAGACACCTTCGGACGTGAGCATCCTATCCCCGACACCCTCCATTGCGAACTCCCCTTGGTCGATTACGACCATATCTATTATGGAATGAACGACACGGTAGGCACCTTCAAAAAAGCTGTCACGCCCGTCATCGACAGTCTCAACAGCCTCACCTACCTTCAGGTTCATGAAGGTTCGCAGCCCGGCATCTACGAGTACGACCTCTACGCTCCCGCCCTCAGCGACGGCTACGTCTTCCTCAAATGCTATGAGGTCACCGAAGACCTCCGCCTCTCAGAGCAGCGCATCACTGAGCGCACAAAAGTCCCTTTCGCGGGCCACGATTCCTTTGGCCAGATAGTGTCGCGGCGGGAGTTCACCATCTACGAAGGCAGCTGGGATGAGCCCTATGCCGTCCGTGTCGAAGCTTGGCACCACGACAAAGTCCTCCACCAAAATCGCCTCCTCACCTCCAAGATTTACAAGCTTGAAGGGTGGATGCGGTAGCCGATGGCAGCCCTCACTCACCAGTCGGTGCAGGCCACCTTTAATTATTCGTTGTGATTCAGTATTTCGATTTCTTTCTGATAGCAGACATCAGAGTTGTTGATAATTTAGGTGGGTTCTATAAATTCAACGTATGAGGATAATGAAAGATAAAATACTTTTCTGCGATTTCGGGCGCTTTTCGGCATCTTGCTGTTTATCACTCGGTCACGTAGCCCGCTACGCTCCCTCGTTCTGCACAGCAACCTGCTCGAAAATCACTCCGAAATCCCAAGAAATCAATTTATAGAACCCACCTTATAAAAAGGATGCTGATTTCGCAAGAGATCGGTATCTTTTTTTATTCCCCTGTTGGGATACAACGATGCGGCTGTAGTCATAAGGCGTAGCGCATGTAGAGGCCGAAAACGAAGTCGAGGCCTCGGTGGGAAAGGTCGTAGTAGAACTCGGCGTCGATGCCCAGAGAGAAGTATCGGTTGTAGCAGTTTTGCAGCTCCAGTTTGGCGGTGAGCATGTCGCGGTCGGGCTCGGCAAAGTCGGCTCGGTGCCAGCTGACGCTTTGGAAGAGGTAGCTGCCTCGTGGGGCTATGAACTGATGCCCGTGCCAGTATCCGGCTTGTGCCAGCATCTGCCAGTTGCCGTGAGAATCTTTGTTGCGATGTCGGAACCGATGGTCAAGGCCGATTTGTGGCCAAAGGCCCCAGCCGTTGCCGTAGGCAAGGCACTTGGTGGGCGAGATGTCCTGATAGAAGAATGCGGGGAGGTCGGCGGTTAAGGCGGTGCGGTCACCGATGCGGCAGTCGAAGCGGAGGCCGACGCTTTCGTTGAAGAGCGACTGAATGCAGGTGTCGAGCGCCGTGAACTGGCCGCCACGGTGGGTGCCGAGGAAGCTGAAGGGGATGGACAGCACGGCCTTGTCGCTATTCCACACCTCCATTACGTTGCTGCTGCCTAGGGTGAAGCGCTCCTGTGTCATCTGCCACGGTTCCAGCAGCTCCTCCCAGTGAAGCCATGTGTCGGAGGTGAAGGGCATGCCGCCCAGCCATGCATTAGCCAGCAGCTGGATGCCCTCCTCGTTGTGGGCGTAGATGTAGCGCTCACGGTCGAACATCGGCTCGTAGAGGCCGTGGGACAGGCCGCCGTAGAGGGTGCCCATCACGAGCCGCACATTATTCACGGGTTCGTATTCCAGGCGCACCAACGGCTGCCATGAGTGGAAGCCGCCGCTCCCCGCCGCTCCGGCAAGGTTCGCGCCGAGGGTCAGCTGAGCGTCGGGGCCTATCAGCCGCTTGGCGTAGGGCGAGAGGAAGAATCCCGTGGCGGTATAGCCCCGTGTGTAGGGCAGCGAGAAAGCCGCGTCGCGCAGGAAGGTGGTGACATCAACGCCGATGCGCCAGGAGTTGAGCCTCCCGTATTTCTGCTGCCACTCCCGCGATTGTGCCGAGTCGCTCTTTATGTCGTAAGACCAGTCGTCGGGCTCGTCGCACAGCATGGGTAGCACGCGATTCACGCAGCAGCTGTAATAAGGATAGTTGATGAGGATGGCTTCTCTGTCGGGCACAGCAGCAGGAATGATCAGCTCTTGTGCGCCGACTTGACAGCACACAAGTGTCAATAGAGTCAGTATGATGTTCTTTCTCATGAATCTTGTTTGTTACTTTCGGCCTTGATGGGCCAATCTTTTTGACGATGCAAAGATACACATTTTCTTACATATAACAAAAAAGACTTGGAAATAAAATGTAAGGATAAGATAATAATTTGCCATTTTCTGCGTTTGAAAATATATGCAAGTTACCGAGATAAACAACAGATGCCTTGCATCGACATATATCAAACAGGCGGCGCTCAAGGTGGGTTTTGATGCCTGTGGCATTGCCGAGGCGCGGTCTTTGGGAGAGGTCGAGTTCGGCCTCAACGACTGGTTGTTGCAAGGTTTCCATGCCAATATGCACTTTATGGAGGAACACCGAGACATGCGGCACGACCCGTCCTTGCTTGTGCCAGAAGCAAAGAGTGTTATCTCTGTTTTGGTGGGCTACAAGTCGTCGCAGACGATAAGTGGGGACGTGAAAATAGCACAATACGCATACGGCGAAGACTATCACGAACGGCTGAAACGTATGCTTTACCAACTCATTGCCGCTATCCGTGAGGAGTATCCCGACTTTGAAGCACGTCCGTTTGTGGATACGGCGCCTATCAGCGACAAACTCTGGGCCGCGAGGGCTGGATTAGGGTGGATAGGGCGTAATACCCTGCTTATCACTCCGGAGTTTGGATCATATTGTTTTATCGGAGAACTGGTTACAACATACGAAACAGACCGCTACGACACCCCCATGCCCAATGGTTGCGGCGAATGCAATAGATGTGTGGAAGCTTGTCCCAATGGTGCCATTTCGAGGATAGGGGAACAGAATCATACTGCGATAATATCGCAAAAGTGCAATGCTTACAACACAATAGAAAATCGCGAGGAACACTTGCCCAAAGAACTGAATTTGGCCGGCTATGCTTTTGGCTGCGACTGCTGCCAATTGGTTTGTCCCTATAACATCAAGGCCAAAACAAGATACATGTTGACAGACGAACACAAGCAACACTTGGAGTCGTTGCCCGAATCCAATGAGGCCACATTCAAGAAAGCCTCCCGACATAGTGCCCTCAACCGTATCAAATACGCCCAGTGGCAGCGTAATATTATGAAAGTAAAGAATTAGATTCTCTTGTTCTTATTCTTGTTTTTAAGGCTGGGGAACCACATTTTGATAGGTTGGTCGAGGCCTAAGTCGTTCATGTAGTTGAAAGTGGCCATGCGGAGGCCTCGGCCAACCTCTTCGATGTCGTAGTCAAACTGCCCGTCACCATCCTCGTCAGCTTCTACACTCCGCGCGTCAGCCTTATCGACCGTGGCGACACGCCACCGCCAGTCCACTTCATTGTTGCAAAACGGGTGGTAATCGAGAGAGGTTCGGTGGGCTCCGAAACGCTCGGGGTTCTGTCCCGAAGGACTGTGGCAGGTCATGGCGTAGCGGTGCCAGAAGGCACTCTGCACTATGCCCTCGTCAAACATGCCTCGGACAATCTCAAGGGCGTTGAGGGTCTCTTGCAAAGTTTCGGTGGGGAAACCATACATAAGGTATGTGTGCACCATAATGCCCGCATCGCGGAAATGACGGCAGGCCTGCACGGTTTGTTGAATACTTACCCCTTTGTCCATCAGTTTCAATAATCTGTCGGAAGCCACTTCCAATCCTCCGCTCACGGCCACACAGCCAGCATCGGCCATCAGGTCACAGAGTTCTGCGGTATAAGCTTTTTCAAAACGTATATTGCCCCACCAACTCACTATCAGATGTCGGCGTAAAATCTCCTCGCTCACCTCCTGCAGCAGTTTGGGCGGCAATGCTTCGTCAACGAAATGGAACCCCGTGATGCCGGTTTGCTGCATAATGGCCTCCATGCGGTCTACTACCACAGTGGCTGTGGGGGCTTCGTAGCGGGCAATATAGTCGAGCGAGGTGTCGCAAAAAGCGCAACGGTGCCAGTAGCAGCCGTGGGCCATCATCATCTTGTTCCATCTCCCGCAACTCCAAAGGCGGTGCATTGGGTTGGTCATCTCGGCCAACGAAAGGTATTTTTGCAAAGGCAGCCCGCCGAAATCGGGGGTGCTTTGAGGTGCGGTGTCGTTATTGAGGATTCGTTTTATGCCCTCTGTCCCTCTGACAAAGGTGCGTACAAGTTCCGCTTCACCAATTTTTCCCTCCAGGTGCTCAGCAAGGCGTAGAAGGGGAAGCTCGCCGTCATCGAATACTATGTAGTCGCAGAAATCGAAAATGCGTGCGTCGGAGATCTGCCTCCATTCGGTATTGACAAAACCACCACCGAAAACGATTTTCGCCTTGTTCGCTTGCCTCAGATACTGGGCACATCGCAGCGCTCCGTACAGGCATCCGGGGAATGGAATGGCAAAGCCCACAATCTCGGGATTTTCTTTGTCGATATGCTGTTTCAAAATTCGGAGCATCAAATTGTCGATGCAGGTCGGAGGAACTTCTAAGGCTGAGGCCAGATCGTCAAATTCGGGGGCGTAGCTGGCCAATTGTTCTGCATAACGAATGAGGTCGAAATGGGGATCGGAGTGGTCGCGGATGAAGTCGGCAATATCCTCCACAAACAGGGTGGCGAGATAACGGGCGCGGTCGGAGGTGCCTGCCGATCCGAAGGCCCAATCCATGTCGGCCAACTGGTTGAAACGAGGCCCCTCGGGAAGCAGCGAACGGTTGGCTATGCGGGAGGCCAAAGTGTTATCCTCATCACGCAAAAAACGCATCACCGGTCCCACAACCTCGGCACAGCGGAGCAGATATTCCCTCTCATTCTCATCACACTGCAGTCCTTCGGCATAATTCTTGAGCCAATCGGAAGTATAGATATTGTCAATCAATTCGATACCTAAGTCTGCTTGAGCCACATCGTGGCCATGCTCTTGAAGAAAACCCTTCAGGGTTGCGGTGGCAGGGTAGGGGGTGTTGAGCTGTGTCAGCGGAGGTGTGATGAGGAGAAACTTCATGGCAATGATTATTTTTTTTGCAAAAATACGATTTTTTATTGTATTTTTGCATTTTCTTTGAAAAACATAAAACAATAAATATGAAACACCTTGTAACCCTATCCCTTTTGATGATGCTGGCCTCCGCAGTTTCGGCACAGTCGAACTCCGACCTGTTTTACGACGCCTTCAACAACGACGATTTGGCTGCCCAAAGAGCCATACTCAAAGCTTGGGCGTTGGAAGTCCCACCACTTGATGCGGATTTCTACATAACCTCCTACAATTATTACGCCAACAGGGCGGTGAAAGGGGATGAAGATGGAAATGTGATAGACGTGAATCAGCAACTTGCCGACAGTGCTCTTTTCGCAATTGAGGACGGTGTGGGGCTATATCCCAATCGTCTGGATATCCGTTTCGGAAAGATATTTTTCTTGGGACAGGTGGGGCGTTGGGACGAATTTGTTGACGAAATTCTCCGCACCCTCGACCATTCTGAGGCTATCGCCCACAAGTGGGTATTCCCCAATGTCGACAATGGTTTGAAGGAACTGTTGCAGGAAGGCATGGCCGACTATATGTCCGCCCTTTCGGGGCAAATCAACTGGGATGCGAAACCCATCGTGGGAGCCGATACCGTTATGGTGCTGCGTTTGCGAAAAGTGGCCAAGGCCGTTTCGCGCACGTTCCTCCGCGACCTCAACGCCCTCAATACCGTGTCGGCAACATACATGGTATTAGGACAGTACGAAAAAGCTCTGACCTATCTCGAAAGGGCTGAGAAGATGGCCCCCACCGACGACGCGGTGCTCCGCAACCTCTATGAAGCCAACAAGAAACTGGGTCGCAAGAAAGAGGCCTCGCACTACCTCGACCGCCTCCGCAAGAGCCTCGACCCCGCCGTTTCGTCCTGGGCCAAGCGGCAGAAATAAGAAGGGAATATTGATGACGTTAGGGGAAATCTAAAGGTGAAGAATACGCACCTTAGCAGAAGACTCGTTTGATGAACTATCTGCGGTACCGATTGAAACACGACTGAATCACCCTATGGTCGCTTCCAGAAGCGACGCAAGAACGATGATGTAGTTACCCAATAGTGACCATATATAGTTCGACAGACAACCCCACTACGAGGGCACATTTCTCTCCCTGTATGCGACCAACCTTCGACTTGAAGTATGAACTATTGTGGGACGGAGAGTTCGTCGAGGTGCAGAAACCCGCTGGTTTCGCAAAGAAAAGGCCGAAATGATTGGAAAATGAACAAAAGGCACAAGAATTCAATATCGCGCTAAGAAAACTCTGGATGAGTATTCTTTTTTCACCCGCTTTTGTTTCGCCCTACCGATCGAAGCTACGGGAAAGCTACATTGTGCCGCCTTGATCCTGATGCCGTGACTAACCATTTATCACTTTTTTCCCCCTACTTCTCCAGTCCAGTGCAAAACGGATTATCATGTTCTCGAGGTTTTTATGATGGGTCTGGCGTGTTTCAAAAAGGAAAGAGGCTAACACACCATAAATCCCTCATTGATTAGTGGTAATTGAGGATAATCATATAAAATTATTTTGCCATGT
>JAZUIX010000012.1:0-7963 GCA_045642445.1 Bacteroidales bacterium
CCAATCGCCACGCCGCAAACCCAATTGGAAACCACATGTTTCCAATATGTTAAAAACATTGTTCTGAACCGTCTGCAAGATCAATCAAGAATCCGGATAATGGAAAAATCTGATTAGAATTAATGGGGCTGAGTAGTTACATCATGATAATATATCTCGTTCGTAAGAAAATGTTGTTCATATTTGCAAAAAACGGCTTCTACTACCAGTTTTTGAGCAATACGACTCTTTAGCAAAATGAGGCCAAATTGCTTCACGAATACGGACTTAGCATTGCCGATCTCCGTCATAAGAGGAGGTGGAAGTGCGTTGTACGATGCACGTCAAGATGCCATTTGTGTACGAATTGCTCGAAAAAAAGTACAAAAGAATCGTTTCAATGTACGATTTACGCAAAACTTTGGTGGATTCATAAGGTCCCATCAATCAATTGAAAATTGTGAGTTGGGTGGTTTCCATTCTTCATTTTTCTTTTTTCATTTAAATGTTGCCATTTCTTAGAGCGTGCTGCTTGCACGCTGGATAGCGGTTGATTCGTTGTACCCCACACCTCAAAGACGATAGTCAGATGTGAGGGTAAGAGTGGAGAGAGGAATGCGTCACGAGGGGACGCTCTATTTGGTTTATGAATATTGATATATGAAAGAGGTGGCACTTTTCATTCTCATTCAAAAGAGTTTGCGGGAAAAGGATACAGATACCGTGGCGTTGGAACAATAATAAAAGCCACCTCCGATAGAGGTGGCTTTTAGTGTAAGTGAATCTATAAGATAGATTATTTGCGGCTGATAGTGATTTCGGCACGGCGGTTCAGAGCGCGACCTTCTTCGGTGTCGTTGGTGGCAGCGGGTTGGGTGTCGCCTTTGCCCTCGACTTTGATACGGCTGGCGCTGATGCCCTTGTTGACCATCATCTCTTTGATGGTGTTGGCACGATGTTTGGACAAGGTCATATTGGAGTTGGAGGAACCCACATTGTCAGCGTGGCCCACAATGAGAACCATAATGTCGGCGTATTTGTCCATCAGTTTTTTCAAGATGACCATAGCAGCCTCGTTGAATTTGAAGTTGATGGGTTCGGATTTGGCTGTTTCGAAATAGGCGATGTCTTTATAGCTGGCCACGAAGTTGGCTTCGTCGCGTTCGATCTGAGCCTGTTTGTCGTTGTCGGCAGCATTGTCGTTATCGGCAGGTGTCTCGGTCTTTTCGGCAGCAGCAGCTTCTTCAGCAGCCTTTTCAGCGGCTTTCTTGGCATCGGCAATAGCCTGTGCCTCGTCGGCAGCCTTCTTGGCGGCCTGGGCGTAAGCCTGAGCCTGAGCAGCGGCCTGGGCAAGAGCTTCGGCACGGGCACGCTCGGCATCGGTGGTGGCATTGGCGGCAGCTTCGGCAGCGGCTTGGAGAGCGTCGTTAGCAGCGGCTTGTGCTTCGGCGGCAGCCTTCTTGGCGGCATCAGCAGCAGCCTGTGCCTCGTCAGCGGTTTGAGCTTCGGCAGCAGCTTTCTTGGCGGCTTCGGCAGCAATAGCGGCTTCGGCGGCAATCTTTACATCATTAGCCACGCGGGCTTCGGCATCGTCGAAGAGACGGCTTCTATCAGCGGCATCGGCAGCCAACTGGTCGGTGGCATCTTGTGCCACACGAGGCTCGATGGGTTTGCACATGCCGAAACGGAGACCGATTTTCAAACCTGCCTCCAAGGGGATGACCTTGTCGACACGGTTGGAGGCGAAAGTGCCATTATAGGTGGTGCCTTCGACCAAGAGCTCCTGTTTTTTGGCTTCGATGGCGTTGTTCATGCCATAGTTGCCATAAAGGCCCACATAGAGACCGGTAACGTCGGAGAGGTTGAACACCCAACCCAAATCGGCGAGGAGGCTGACGTAGTATTTCACATACTCGATATCGCCGCTCTGGTCGGAGTTGTAGGTGCTGAAACCGTGGTTGGGAAGGTCGTGGTATTCGACATTGGTGCCGGGGAAATAGCCCGTGGTGCTGTAGGTGCCGTCGACAGTGTTGTAGCGTCCGTAGACGGGGATGTCGAAGGTTGCACCGAGGCCCATTTGGAAGGCGCCCTTGTTGGAGGCGGTGGGGATGCGGAGCATCAGCTGCACGGGCACTTTGGCAGCAATCATGTGCTGTTTTTCTTTCCAATTTTTGAAACCGGTGTTACGGTTGTAGGTATTGTCGGGGAGCATGCCGTCCTCGTGGGTCAGGGTCTCGACGTATGAGAAATCGTCGTAGACGGCAGAGCTGTTGAGGCAGCTGGCTTGGACACCGAGGCCCAAACCGAAATAGCGGTTAAACATCAGTTGGTATTGGATTTCGAAGAGGCCTCCGAAGCCCAATTGGGAAGCACCGTCAACGGGTGTGTACAGCATGGTGTTCAATCCACCGCCCAGATTGATCTGCAAATTTGAGTAGTGGTCCACCTTTTGAGCCGAGGCGGTCAATCCCGCAATAAGCATCAAGGCTATGATTATTCTTTTCATAATATTCAATATCTAAGAGTTTTTAAATCAATGGTTAGTAGGTAAATTAGAGCTTCACGGCCTTGGCCGATTCGCCGTCAACACTGATCATATAGGTTCCCTGGGGAAGGCTGGTCATGTCGACATCGGTTGTGCAGCCGCTGAAAGTGGTGCTGAACACTACGGCGCCGTAGGCATTCACAACGCGCATCACATGTTCGCCCTCTTCGAATCCGTGAATCTTGACAGTAGTCTTGTTCACCACGGGGTTGGGCATGACCATGACGGTTTTTTCGCCGGAAGTGGTGAAGTCGCTCTTGGCGCAGGACATAGATTCGGAAGCGGTGCCCTCGTTGACTTTCACGTTGTAGTAGCCAGTAAGACCGCCAACTTCTTGGTAGTAAGGCATTGTAGCACCATCGATGGCCACGCCGTTGTGGTACCACTGATAGGTATAGAATCGATTTTCGCGGTTGTCGATACTGATGACATCTTCAAAAATCTGAACCAGATATTTCTCGTTCAAGTGGAGCAGGAGGGAGATGTTGCCTGTGGAGACAACCGAGTCGGCAGCGTTCATGAAATCAATGGTGACGCCGTACATACCTTCCAGAGCGTCGGTGGGGAAAGTAAGATTGAAGCTTGGATAATCGGTGGAGAGGTCGAGCCAGCCGGTATTGGTCATACCCTGAGAGAGGGCATAATCGTTGAAAGTCATTCTGTATCTGATGGGTTCGCCCTGATCGATTTTGTACTGCAGCACCACATTGTCGTTCTGGCAGTAGCCGCTGGGGTTATAGTCGAGCAGATAGCCGGTAGGCATGGTGCCCAGCACGGTGGGCAACACAATGGTGCCGTGGCTGCTATAGACCACATCGGAGGGAGCCATATAGTTGCTGTTGGGGTTGATCATGACATAATGCAGCGTGATGTTTTTGTTATGGCCATTGGTGGCATCGTCGTAGGTGGCGGTCATGTGGAGGGTCAGGTCATCGGTGGTGGTGAAGCCGTCGGCAAAGTTCAGGTCGACAACGCCTTCAGTGACAACTAAAGCGGAATTGTTGCCGTCATACTGTTTTACCAGTTTCACCTCGGCACCCGTGGCGGAGAGCTGACGGGGGGTGATGTCGGCATACATGGTGTCGTTGGGACGGGCAACATAGTAATCGGGGTGAGTGCCAGTCAAAGTATAGCTCACAACAACCATCTTGGCAACACCCACATTGGCGTCAAGATACTGGGCCGAAGCGTTCTGGGTGAGGGTCTCTCCGGCAACAACGCCATAGCTGATAGTGCCCTGGTCGATGAGGTTGCAGATGGTAGTGGCGTCATACATCTTGCGAGACTCGATAACGGCAGGCGAAGTGAAAATGGGAGCCTGGGTGATGGAACCGGTAAGATTGTAGGCCACGGGAGGGAGATAATTTCCGGCATCAGTTCCACTAATGGAATAGGTGATGTGGATGGTTTTGCCCTCGCCGGGGGTGGCATCATTGTAAAAAGCAGTCACTGTCATGGTGACATCATCGCCCGGGGTGAGATTGCCCAAAAGGCCAGGAGCAATCACTCTGGCAGTATCGCTGCCATCGTAAGCTTTGCTCATCTGCACCAAAGTACCGAAAGCTGTCAGTTGGGTCTGAGCCTGTACAAAAGAGCCAGTCGCAACCCAAAAACATAGCAAAATCAGGGCCCGTTTTGCAAATAGCGAGACCGAAAAGTTGTCGTTTTGTTTCATAATTGTTTAATTTTGTTATTGTTGTTATTAATTTTCAGCATATCTAAATAAGCAACAAAGATAATATATTTTTTTTATATATCAAAAATATTTTTAATATATTTTCTTTTTTGAGATATTGCAACCGAAAGAAATGCAGACAAACTTTGATGATGTGGCAAAAAATTTGTAATTTTGCAAAATAATAATGAAGTTTGTCAAAGGACTTTTTGAAATAATAGAAAAATGGAAATATTTGATAATCAAAATATAACTTTGGAGAACGATAATTGTCAATTGAGTAAAGTCGAGGTGATGGCACCTGTGGGTTCGTATGAAAGCCTCAGTGCGGCCATACAGGCAGGGGCCGATGCGGTATATTTCGGTGTGGGAAACCTGAATATGCGTTCCCGTTCTGCCGCCAATTTTGATTTGGAGGATCTGTCCAAGATTGCCGCTATCGCCCATGCGCATGGCGTGAGGACCTACCTGACGGTGAACACCATCATCTACAACCAGGAGATTGAGGAGATGCACACCCTGGTGCGTGCCGCCAAGGAGGCAGGCATCAGTGCCATCATCGCCTCAGACATGGCTGTGATTACATTTGCCAACAGCATTGGTGTCGAGGTGCATATCTCCACACAGTGCAACATCTCCAACGTTGAGGCGGTGCGTTTCTTTGCCCAGTATGCCGATGTGTTGGTGACGGCTCGTGAACTCCCGCTGCGTCAGGTGGCGGAGATTACGCAATATATTCGAGACAACGACATCCGCGGTCCCAAAGGCGAACAGGTGCAGGTGGAGGTCTTTGCCCACGGAGCCCTCTGTATGAGTGTGAGCGGCAAATGTTACCTCAGTTTGGACAACTATAACTACAGCGCCAATCGCGGCGCCTGTCTGCAGTTGTGCCGTCGTGAGTATCTGGTGAAAGACTTGGAGTCGGACATCGAGTTGGTGGTTGACAACAAGTACATCATGTCACCCAAAGACCTCTGCACGATAGGCTTCCTCGACAAGATTGTGAATGCCGGTGTGAGGGTGTTGAAGATTGAAGGCCGAGGTCGTTCTGCCGACTATGTCAAGACCGTTGTGGAATGCTACAAGGAGGCTTTGGCAGCCATTGAGGAGGGCACCTATACGCAGGAACGTATCGCGCAGTGGACCGAGCGTCTGCGAACTGTCTTCAATCGCGGTTTCTGGGACGGATACTACCTGGGCCGCAAGATGGGCGAGTGGAGCGAGCGTTACGGTTCGCAGGCCACCGAGAACAAGGTCTATCTTGGCAAGGTGACCAACTACTACAACCGTCCGCAGGTGGCCGAGATGCGTATTGAGACAGCCGAGCAGCTGCATCGTGGCGACAAACTGATGGTGACGGGGCAAACCACAGGCGTCTACACCGCCGAAGTGGGCGAGATACGTTTGGGCGACGCCCAGGAACCCGTCGACGTGGTGCGGCAGGGCGATGTGTTCAGTGTGAAGACTTCTGAGGTGCTGCATCGTGGCGACAAGTTGTATCGTGTTGACCGCGTGGAGGATCTCTTTTAAACTTTTATCATTATGGCGAAAGCACGGACATTTTACTACTGCCGCGAGTGCGGCTATCAGTCGAGCAGCTGGCTGGGCCGCTGTCCCGAATGCGGCAACTGGAATACGTTTGACGAGGAGGTTGTGGAGCCGATAACGAAGGCCAAGACCAAAACCAAAAACGGCACGGGAGCGGCCCCGAAGCTGATACAGCATGTCACCTATAGTGAGACACAGCGTATGCCGACCCATTGTGGCGAGTTTGACCGTGTGCTGGGTGGTGGCATTGTGCCTGGATCGTTGTTGTTGATAGGGGGTGAGCCTGGCATCGGAAAGAGTACATTGTTGTTGCAAACGGCACTGATGATGAGCAGCAAGGCGGGTGTGAAGGTGCTGTATGTTAGTGGTGAAGAGAGCGAGGAGCAGATAAAGATGCGTGCCGACCGTGTTTCCGCCAACCCCAACCTGGTCAATTCGCAATTCGCAATTCACAACTCGCAGATGTATGTGGTGAGCGAGACCCTGATGGAGCGCATCTTCGAGCACATCGAGAGTGTGAAACCCGACTTGCTGATAGTCGACTCGATCCAGACCGTGAGCACCGAGACGATAGAGTCGGGTGCGGGCAGCATATCGCAGATTCGGGAGTGTACCACCCAGTTCCAGCATTATGCCAAAGAGAGCGGTGTGCCTGTGCTGCTGGTGGGTCATATCACCAAGGATGGCACCTTGGCGGGCCCCAAGGTGATGGAGCATATTGTCGATGCCGTCCTGCAGTTTGAGGGCGACCGCAATTACGGGTTCCGCATCCTCCGTGCGTTGAAAAACAGGTTCGGCTCTACCGCCGAGATAGGCATCTTTGAGATGCGTGGCAGCGGCCTTTGCGAGGTGGCCAACCCTTCGGAGCTGTTGGTAGGCCATCGTGACGAGGAGTTGAGCGGTGCCGCCGTGGCGGCCACGTTGGAAGGGGTAAGGCCGATGTTTATCGAGGTGCAGTCGTTGGTCAGCAGTGCCGTATATGGCACTCCGCAGCGCAACGCCAACGGCTTTGATATGCGTCGTATGAATATGCTTTTGGCCGTGTTGGAAAAACGCTGTGGCTTCAAGTTAGGGGTCAAGGACGTATTCCTCAACATGGCTGGAGGTATGCGTGTGAACGACCCCGCGATGGATTTGGCGGTGGCGTGCAGCATACTGTCGAGCAATGTCGATATCCCTATCTCGCCGCGCTATTGCTTTGCCGGTGAGTTGGGCTTGAGTGGCGAGGTGCGCCCTGTGAGTAGGGTGGAGCATCGTGTCAGCGAGGCTGCCCGTATGGGCTTTGAAAAGATTTTTGTGTCGAAATATGATGCGAAAACAATCGCTGACCGCAAATATCCTATTGATATTGTTGCGGTCAGCGTGATAGAGGAGGCCTTTAGAGGGCTTTTTAACTGAGCAATTCTTGGCGGACGAAGGCGCTCATTGATACCACGGGGTTGAAACCTTCTTCAAAGGTGTGGCTCGCGGCGAAGTTTTTGAATTGCGAGAGCAGGTCCACCATCTTCAGTGCCGCGTAGGGGCGCAGCGTGGCTTTGAATGTTTCCAGTTTTTCAGGAGTATCTGCACCCGCATATTCACGGGCAAAGATGTCAAACACTTGCTGCATTTGTGCGTTGCCGATATGGTAGAGGTCGGTGGTGAGGCTGTCGGGATTGCAGAAACAGACGAAATACCACATGCCTAAATCGAAATAGGGGTTGCCCCAGCGGAAATCGCCCAAGTCAATCCAGAGGTCGTAGACAGGTTTCTGAACATCTTTGGACAGCGGGCCGCCCGTGGTGATGACATTGCCGATATGGAGGTCGCCGTGAATACAGGTGTCGGCTTCGGGGGTGTCGTCGATGAACTTGTGCATCCGTTGCTTCTCCTCCTCGGTAAAGAACTCGCTGTGGGTAACAATCTCGTGGAAATGGTCGGCCACAGATTCAAAATGGTTCTTGTCGCATTCGGTAGAGTGCAGTTTTTTTGTCATGAGGGCGAAACGGACGGCTATGTCCTCCAACGATTCGGGGCGGTTGCTGATATAACGGGCAAAAGACTCTTTCGGTTTGATGCGGTGATACTCAACACCTGTGCGTGTGCCGTCGGTGATGAGGCGGCCCGACATAGGGGTGGGTATGCCCATGCGGTTGACACGGCGGGAGAGCATCAGCTCCTGTATGGGCAAGGCGTTGGGCACCTGCACGTCGTAGAATTTGGACATCGTCTTGCCG
>JAZUIX010000013.1:0-43717 GCA_045642445.1 Bacteroidales bacterium
TGCTGAGCGGAACGAGGGAGTGTAGCGGGCTACATGACCGAGTGACAAACAGCAAGATGACCAAAAACGGCCAAAATCACAGAAAAGTATATTTTCAAAATATTTCATGTTTACGTTGAATTTATAGAACCCACCTTAATTTTTTATTACTTTTGAAAAAGTCGTATGCCTTCGTCGTTGATACTGGCCTTTACGCCGAACACCGTGGCGATATTTTCGGGGGTAAGGCCGCTACGCAGGTCGCCTTGATAGAGTATGCCTCCATGGTGCAGCAGCAACAGTTTTTCGCAATATTGCCACGCCATGTTGAGGTCGTGGATGACTATGAGTATTGTTTTGTGCTCCATGCGGTTGATGTTGCGGAGCAAATCCAGAATCTCAAATTGGTGGGCGATGTCGAGGTTCGAGATGGGCTCGTCCAAAAGCATGATGGGTGTCTGCTGGGCGAGGGCCCGAGCCAGCATCACACGCTGCAACTCTCCGCCACTCATTTCGTTGGGTTTGGCAAAACGCAGGTGCCAGGTGTTGGTTTGCTTCATGCATTGTTCCACAATCTGCCAGTCCTCTTCCGATTCGTTTTGAAGGCGGTGCTGGTAGGGGTTGCGCCCCATCAGCACGGTTTCGAAGGCCGAAAACTCGAAGTCGGTTTGTGGCTGCTGTCGCACAAACGATATCTGCTGTGCCAGCTCGCGGGTGCGGTATTGGCATATATTTCTGCCCCCTATTATCACCTCGCCCGACTGTGGCTCCAGCAGCCCTGCCACACAACGCAGCAGCGTTGTCTTGCCACATCCGTTGGCCCCCATAACGGCATACAGCGACCCCGCCTCGAAGCATGTGCTCAAGTCGCTCAACACGGCTTTCTGGTCATAGCGATATGTCACGTTTTTGAGTTGAATCATAGGATGGCGAACAATGTATAATTTAAAATTAGTGTGATTTAATATGTTTTTTTGTTTTTATACAGCAGATAGATAAACAGCGGGGCACCCACCAAGGCGGTGAGGCTTCCCACGGGCAGTTCGGCAGGAATGAGCACCGTGCGAGCCAGGGTGTCGCACAGCAGCATGAACAGCCCTCCCACAAAGATGGCGTATGGCACCACCTTGCGGTTGTCGGGGCCGCAAACCAGTCGCACACAATGCGGTACCACAAGTCCTACGAATCCTATCACCCCGCACACCGACACGCAGAAGGCCATCATCAACGTGGTGCACAGCAGCAGGGTCTTCTTCACCCGCTCCACCTCCACGCCGAGGCTCTTGGCGGTCTCGCTGCCAGCCAGCAGCAGGTTCAGGTCGCGGCAATAGTAGAGCACCACCCCGATGCCTATCGCCACCACAGGGGCGACGATAATCACATCCACCCACGAAGCTGCGGCAAAGCTCCCCATGGTCCAAAAAATGATGCTGTCCATCTTGTCCTGCCTCAGCACCATGATGAAAGAAATCACCGCCGAGATAAGGAACGTGAGGCACACCCCTGTGAGCAGCAACGTGGTGGTATGCATACGGTTGCCTATCGAGGCAATGCGGTATATCAGCACAATCGTCAGCAAACCTGTGGCCAAAGCACACGCACCCACCCCCAAGAGGTAGGCCTCCAGCCCCAGCAGTATGGCTATGGCCGCCCCCAGCGAAGCCCCCGACGAGATGCCCAACACATAAGGGTCGGTAAGCGGGTTGCGGAACACCGACTGATACGCCGCTCCGCACACCGACAGAGCCGCACCCGTCATCACCGACAGGACGATGCGGGGCAGGCGCAGATTCCAAAATATGGGCGACTGCCACATCTCCTCCCAGCCGAAACGCACAGCCCCCAACATCGCGCACCCCAGCATGGCCGCCAAAAGCAGCACCCCCAGGGCGAGCAACGTGAAAACAGAACTATGTGCCGACTGTTTGAGCATGACGTTGTGAGTTGTGATATGTGAAATATATTCTCAATTCATCCTTTTAACCAAGCATATCCCGCATGGTGTAATACCCCTTCTTGCCCTCCAAAAACTCGGCGGCAAGCACCGCGCCGAGGGCCAGCCCCTTGCGGCTCTTGGCCGAATGACGAAGCGTCAGGGTGTCGATATCGCTGTCGTACACAACTTCGTGTATGCCAGGCACCTCTCCCTCGCGTATGGAGGTGATAGGCACCGTCCTCCCCAGCTCCTCCTTCATATCGTTGGCCAGCGAAATAGCCGTCCCGCTGGGGGCATCCAGCTTGTGCACATGGTGCGTCTCGGTGATAGAGGCGGCATACTCCTCGCGCCCATCCATCAGCTGGGCAAGGCGTCGGTTGAGCTCGAACATGATGTTCATACCGATGCTGAAATTCGAAGCCACAAAAAGCGCCTGCTCACGCTGCTGGCAGTCGTGTACCACGCTCTCCAACTGGTCGTACCACCCCGTAGTGCCCACTACCACAGGCATACCCATGTCGAAACAACGCATAATGTTGCCCACCACCGTAGCGGGGGTTGAAAACTCCACAGCCACGTCGCACTCGCGCAACGACTCGATCTTCTCCATCCAATCGTCCTCATCGTCAATCGTCACGCCCACGCTGTGGCCGCGTTCCAGAGCCAAGGCCTCCACAGCCTTGCCCATCTTGCCATATCCCAAAAGAGCAATCTTCATATTTTATAATGTATAAAAATCAATTTGCAAAGTTACGAAAAAAATGTGAATTGTGAACAATGAACGCCGAATTGCCCCCACATCATCGGGCCTTCACCCCAATCAAACGTCATGAGCCGCCGAAATCCTGTCAAGCAGTTATCCTTTTGTTTTTTACAAGTATTCGAAAATAAGGACACTTTCCCTTCACACTCAAGTCTTTGCCATCGTCCCCTTTCCTGAATCTTACAATTTCAAACTGCGCAGGATTGTATTTGTGGAGGAATGTAATCGGAACCCCCATCAAACCCATATAATCCATTGGAATGTCTTGGGTTTTGTCAACATTTATGCCATCACAATTGTCAAATTTTGGATATTTGTCCTCATTGCCCGAGTATGCTTTTGTAAGATTAATGTCTTCATGGCGTTGAGATAACTCCAAATTGGTTAGCCACAGGCAATTGTTTGTAGCCACAATCCTGTTTCCTTCTTCGTCAATGCTGGCTTCTGTGCCATACAGTTCATAATGTTCAGGCACAATGAAACCCGAAATGCCTCTTCCCAAATTCACCCCAAGCCATGCTTTGTCGGCTTGAATAAGCTCAAAAATATCCTTGTAAGTAATGGCATTCACATTCCCGATGATTAAGTACTTTTTATTGTACTTAACCAACTGTGCCACAAACTCTCTAAATAGCGAAAAAGGCGGATTTGTAACCACTATGTCGGATTGTTTCAACAGTTCGATGCTCTCGGCACTTCTAAAATCGCCATTCCCCTTAAAGTGTTTCACTTCTATATCTTCAAAAGACACCACGCCACCTTCATATTCACAATAACAGCCTGATTCGCAATCATCCGTAGAAAACAAATCCAATTCCTGTTCCCTGTAGCACGCAGCAATCACCTTCTTCAGCCCCAGCTCCTCGAAATTGAGCACAAAATAGCGGAAAAAGTTGCTGATGCGAGGGTCGTCGCAATTGCAATAAACCACTTTGCCCTTAAAGTGACCTTTGTAATGCTGCAATTCTCGCTCAATGTCGCAAAGCTGGGTATAAAACTCGTCACTTTTCGACTTCTTTGCCTTCTGCAATATCTGATTCGATGCGTTTCTTGCCATTCTTTAGAGGTTTGTAAGTTGGTTAAACAAGTCGCTCCCCAACATCTGCAATGATGTTTCGGCCACCTCTGCCATTATTCGGAACATTTCCCCCTTGTCCCACATCTCCCCCTTTCCCTGAGTGTATATCGAGGCAGCTTGAAGCATAATCGTCTTATCCTTCGGCTTCACAAACCTGTTCTTGCATAGGTTTGTGTTGATGGGCATTCCGTAATTTGCAGCCGTGAGCCTGTCCAATCGGTTGAGCGTACCTGAATTATACTCCAGGGTTACGACCCTGCCATCTGGCCTTGCAACATGGATAGTCTCTGTCAGGAAATTAGTGCCCTCAAGAAACAAAACGTATGGAAAGTACGATTCCGCCAACATAAAATTGGCAATCTCCGAAATATTCTTGTGAGAACGTTCTATCGCATTACCTGCAGCCATCAAGTCCTGATTATTGTTTGCCCCCACAAGTTTGCCCTTTTCAATATTCTCCCTATCTTTGCCCTGATGCTTGGCTTCCGACACAAGCACCACACGCCACTCTCCATTGTCATCTTTGACAACAATAATTCCGCCATCGGGAATAATGCTCGCATTGGGCACAAACAGCGTCTGTCCCAAATAAGAATCAATCTTCCGCAAAGCCTCATTAATCTTCGACTTCTCAACGCATTTCCAGAAATCGAAAGTAAGTTGGGGATACTTCTCGGTTAGATAATCCTTCACACGATGTGACACATCGTTTAAAGTTTTGTCATGTATTTGAGCCTCCTGACAAAAAATACCCACCTGTCCCTTCCGGGACTTCTGTTGGGTAGTGAGTCTTGATGATTGATTCTTTTTTGACATATATACACTTTTTGTTTTTATATTATAAATAATTTTAATTCAATATTTAGCGTCATGCTGGAATCAGGTTTCTCTTTTTGCAAATATACACAAAATTCTTTACAGCATCTTAATTTGTCGTAAATATATTTCAATCTTTGTTCCGATTCTTGCAAAAAGGGGAACCCCAACGCATAGGAATTCCCTTCTAAACCTTCAGTCCTCGACTCTTTTCACCCTCTCGTTGTGGAGTATATCGGACTCGAACCGATTACCTTTTGATTGCGAACCAAATGCTCTACCAGATGAGCTAATACCCCTCTACAAAAAGAGGCCGTTTTGCGGCCTCTTCTGTGGAGTATATCGGAATCGAACCGATTACCTCGTGACTGCCAGTCACGCGCTCTAGCCAAGTGAGCTAATACCCCAACTAGTTTTCTTTCGAAATCGAGTGCAAAAGTACGACATTTTTTCGAACTGACAAAATTTTTTTTTCTTTTTCTCGGTAAACACCACTGTTTCACACACCTACTTTTCGCCAAACTTCCCCACAAAGCCTCCAAAACTCCCTCTTTTGCCCCCATTTTTTTGCATTTTTGCATTTTTTTCTTCCTCGTGCTTCCGTCGAAAGTAAGGGGAAAAGTATAAGATTCTCCCATTGTTCTCCCATCGTTATGGTATCGTTATCGTATCCTTATGGTATCGTTATGGTATCGTTATGGTATCCGGAATACCATAAGGATACCATAACGATACCATAAGGATACAATAACGATACCATAACGATAAAAGAAACGAGGACGGATAATGAGAGTTGATCCGTCAAAGCGGTTCCTTTTCGGGGGCACGGCGATGTGTTTCTTACGTTGCCCCTATTCTTGGGGGAAAATCGGGGCGGGTTTTTTGGGGGGCGGAGGGGTGGGGAAATTTTTTTTGAAAATTTTTTTCATTTTGATGCAATAATAATTTAAATTGGCCGTTATATAACTAAAAAAATAGTTACACATTTAAATTTTATCAATATTATGGACATTAAAGAACTTACTAAGGCCGAGGAGCAGGTGATGCAGGCGATATGGTCTGTGGGACAAGGTTTTGCAAACGAGATTGTGGCGGCTATGGCCGAGCCTAAGCCTGCCTATAACACGGTGCTCACGGTGGTGAGGATTCTGGAAAAGAAGGGTTTTGTGGATCATGAGACTTTTAATAAGTCGAACCGCTACTACCCTTTGGTGAGCAAGGAGGAGTATTCCAAAAAGATGCTGGGGCTCCTGGCGCAGAATTATTTCGGTTCTTCGTTCCGCAACATGGTTTCGTTTCTTGTGGACAAGAAGGAGGTTTCGATCGAGGATTTGGAGTCGTTGACTAAAGAGTTGGAGAGATGATGCGGTATTTGCTTTTTGCTACGGTTGCCACGGCTCTTTTTATGGCTGTGTATTGGCTTTTGCGGCGCGACAGGTGGCTGCAGTTGAGCCGTTGGTTTCTTTTGGGCACGCTGGCGTTGAGCCTTGTGCTGCCTGCGTTCCGTTTCACGGTTCCCGTTTCCGTGGCCGAGGGGTTGGGGATGGGGGGATTGATGCTATCCGAGGTTTCGTCTGAGGCTCAGGGGGGTGTGGTGGAGGTTGTGGAGGTTCCTGTGGACGAGGGGGTGGAGCGTGCGGAAATGCCGATTTGGGCGTTCGTTTATTTGGGCGGAGTGGCTGTGATGGTGGTGGTTTTGGGTGTGCGATGGGTGGGGATGTGGCTGAGGCTCCGCAAGTTCGTGTTTGAGCGTAGGGAGGGTTTCCGCCTTGCTTTGACGGATGATGATACGCCTGCGTTTTCGTTTATTAATTATATAGTGATTGGCCGAAGGGGCTACAGCGAGGAGGAGCTGCGGTTGATTCTTGCCCACGAGCGGGCCCATGTGGGGCAGCATCACACGGCGGAGATGCTTTTTGTGCAGTTGGTGAAGTGTGTGTTGTGGTTCGACCCCTTTGTGTGGCTTTATGAGCAGGAGTTGAGGCAGGTGCATGAGTATTTGGCTGATGATGCGGTTTTGAGGCAGAGCGACAGGACGGAGTATCTGCGTCTGCTGTTTCATCAGACGACCGGAGTTGGATATTGCGCGATATCAAATAATTTTAGTTTTTCACCTTTAAAAAATCGTATCACAATGATGACACAGAAAAAATCACGTTTTGGTGCGGCCAAAGTCTTGCTGGCCCTACCTGTGGCGGCTTTGCTGCTTTTTGTAAATTGCAAGACGAGTATTGATATTCCCGACCATTTTATGATTGAGGACGGCACATACGAGTTGGCTGGAGGAATGGTGGACACTTATAAGGACGGCCAGCTGGTGCAGCGAGTGATAGGCTGCGTTGAGGTGCCTCTGGAGGAGGTGGGCGACCACATGGTGCTTTCCTCGCAAAAGGAGGCGAAAGAGTTTTCGGAAGGATTGGGTGCAAAGGAGGTTCACACGTTTGGGATGTACAAGCAAGGGGGCCACGGTTTTCCTCAGTATTTTGATGTTTATTGGGCTTCCGACACCAGTATTTGGATGAAGGATGATGTGAGTGATTTGGTGGTTGAGGCTCAGTTTGATTGTAACGGGAAGAGTCTTCCCGAGGTTATGGTTGGGGCTCTCAAATATCCCGAAAATGCCAAGAAGGATGGTGTTGAAGGAACTGTGGTTGTGCGTTTTGCGGTTGAGAAAGATGGCTCGGTGAAGGATGTTGAGGTGGTCAGAGGCCTCCGCGAAGATTGCGACCAAGCGGCCCTTGAATGTGTGATGAACACGATTGCCCCTTATTGGCACCCGGCCACGTTCAACGGCAAGCCTGCCCGCTGCATTTTCTACCTCCCGATTCAGTTCAGAATGAAATAGGTTATGGGACGTTACTTTTTGATGACTCTCTCCGTGGTCCTGCTCTGCTGCTCCTGCTCGGTGCAGCAGAAGCGGGGCTCGGAGGGGGTTACCCCTACGGTGGCTCGGGTGAGCGACGATAATTTTCGGCAGTATCTGCTTGAGTCGGGTTATGTGAGGCCTTATAAGGGCGGTATGAAGGGTTTCGGCCTTTGGGTAAGCCGCAAAGAGGTGGTGGAAAGTACCGCTGGTGGAAGGGCCCTTCAGTTGATCGATTGCCACAAAAAGGATATCAAATCTTTGGATGGTATTGAACTTTTCGGCAACTTGAAGGTGCTGATTTGTAGTGAGAACCCTATCCGAAGTATCGACCTTTCGCACAATCCCCAACTGATGCAGTTTTATGCCATTGAGGTACCTTTGCGGAGCCTCGATGTGAGTAGGAACACGAAGTTGAAGTTGCTGCAAAGCAGTTACAGCAGGTTGCGGAGTTTGGATGTGAGCCATAATCCCGAGTTGGAGGAGTTGCTTTGCATTTTTGCCCCCGATATCAAGACGATTGATTTGAGCGGCAATCCCGAACTGCAGGTACTTTATATTCGTGGAACGAGTATCCGCACAGTTGATTTGCGCCACAATCTCCAGTTTCGGATGCTCCACGCCCTCGATACCCCTTTGGAGACAATCGTTATCACGCCCCAGCACAATGTTGATAGTATTCAAGCCTCGGTAGAGGACGGTGTGCGGCTCATAGTGGAGGATTGTCCCTGAGAAGGAACCACACAATTATTCGCCAAAATTATATATGTTCGCATATAAAATAGTTAATTTGATGTTAAATTATATTAGTTATGATATAATTTGAATTTTATTTCGTATTTTTGCATTCGAAAGAATATAAAAACGGATGCATTATGGTGCGAACAAGTTTGTCGGATACAGTAAAAGAACTGCGAAAGGAGCACGGGCTTACGCAGCAGGACCTCGCGCTCAAATCGGGAGTGGGACTTTGTTTCATACGCAATCTGGAGCAGGGTAAGGCAACACTTCGTATGGATAAGGTGAATCAGTTGCTCGACCTTTTCAATTATGAGCTTGCAGCAATGCCAAAGAAGTAGTAGCGTATGGTACTAAGAGAAGCAGAGGTTTATTACAAAAACCGTTTGGCTGGTGTGTTATCCGAAAAGGATAGCGGATATGAATTTGTGTATCTGCCAGAATATCTTGAAAGCGAGAACCCAAGGGCTGTAAGTTTGACGCTTCCGCTACAGGAGGAGGCATACAAGAGTGAGGTGCTTTTTCCATTCTTTGACGGATTGATACCCGAGGGATGGCTGCTGGATGTGGCTATACGAAATACTGATATTAGTGTTCTCGACCGTATGGCATTGTTGTTGCTTTGTTGCAAAGATTGCATCGGAGCAGTGAGCGTTTTGGAAAGAGGGGAGGAGAGCCATGTGTAAGTGTTTGTATTGTTATCGTCCTTTGAATCCTGACGAAAAGGACTTTCATCCTGCTTGTGCCAAGAAGTTCTTTGGTACGAAAGAGGTTCCCTTATTTGATTACTCTTTAGAGCAGATTGACTCTTTGGCTTCGCAGATTATAGAGAAGCAGACATCTTTGACGGGTGTGCAACCAAAGTTGTCGCTCCATCTTAATAAGCATGAGGGCTCGCAACGATTGACAATCGTGGGGCTCTGGGGTGGTTTTATTATGAAGCCGCAGACAGAGATGTATCCTCAGTTGCCCGAAATAGAGGACCTCACTATGCACTTGGCCGAGGTTGCCCGAATAGCGGTTGTGCCACACACGCTGATGAGGATGGCCGATGGCTCGATGTGCTATATTACTAAGCGTATTGATCGCACTTCAAAAGGCGAGAAGATTGCGATGGAGGATATGTGTCAGTTGACCAAGCGACAGACAGAGCATAAGTATAAGAGTTCGTATGAAATGATAGGGAAGACAATTCTTCGCTATTCATCTATGCCGAGAATGGATTTGACAAACTTTATGGAGGTATTGCTGTTTTCATGGATTATGGGCAATAACGATATGCACCTGAAGAATTTCTCGCTTTATGAACCACGGGAAGGTATGCTTCGTCTTACGCCTGCCTACGATTTGCTTAATGCGGCAATTGTGAATCCGCGCGATAAAGAAGAGCTTGCTCTCACCCTCAACGGAAGCAAATCAAAGATTAAGGGCGATGATTTTCTCAAGGCAGCTCAGACAGTGGGACTGCCAGAGAATGTGATGCAAAATCTTTTTGAGAAATATAAGAAGTTGGAAGACAAATTTGTGGAGTTTATTGATGGGTCATTTGTTTCGGAAGAGCTTCGAGGCCAATTTATCAACTTGATTGGTGAACGATTGCGCAAACTGTAAAAATTCTTTGTAAGATGATTCATAGTCAGCAACAGATGGAACAATTGGCGCTCGAATGGGGTTTTCTGCCCTTTTTTCGGAACGCCATAGAGAATTTCTCTATCGAGGAGCATACTCCTGAAACGCTTTGGTTTTCCAAGGAGCATCCCGGCCCTTGGGAGTGGAAGGGGCCGGTGATAGGGGAATGGCGTTGTGCCTACGGAAAGTTTTTTGGCGACAAGGCGGGGTTTGTGAGCCTGGAATGGCTGCCCGATTTTATGAACTGGAGGCGTTCGCAACACCCTTTGGAGCAGCAGAGCCCCGAGGCAAGACATGTTTATGAGGTGCTTGTGAAGCACGAGTCGCTTCTTTCGCAAGAGTTGAAGTTGGCCAGCGGTTACACCCTCAGCCGCAAGAAGGAGAAGAATAGTGGCTCGGCTTGTGATGCGTTGATTGCCAGTTTGGAGATGTCGACATACGTCTGTATAGCCGATTTTGAATACAAGGTGAGCCGTGCAGGTCAGCGTTATGGCTGGGGAGTGGCGAGATATTGCACCCCCGAGGCTATGTATGGAAGCGGTATCGCTCATTGTGACCGCACTCCCGAGGAGTCGCGCTCCCGCATCATCGCCCACCTGCAAGACCTTTTCCCCAAAGCCACAAAGTCGCAACTTGAGAAAATAATATAGTGATTAGTGACTGGAGAATAGTGACTAGTGATTAGGTGGCTACCGCCCCCCCCAGTCACTAATCACAAGTCACAAAATCACCTTTTTTGTAGTTTTTTCCTTTTTTGGTTGTCTAATGAAGCAAAACTCAACCACGAAACCGATGACTGACAAAGAACAACAATTCGAACATCTGGTGCATGAGCATAAAGGCACGATATACCGTGTGTGCTATATGTTCTCGAAGGGCGACAGAGATGTGGACGACCTGTTCCAAGAGGTGCTGATAAGGCTCTGGATGGGGTTCGACACCTTTCGCCACGAGAGCAATCCGCGCACTTGGGTTTACCGCGTATGTCTCAACACCTGCCTCAATCTGGAGAAGAAAAACAAGCGCGGCATCTCCTCTTTGACGCTCGAACTCGATTTCGACCCCGTGGCCGATGATGCCGATGATGCGAAGCAGATGCAGATGCTCCATGACCGCATTGCCCGTCTCGACATGCTCGACCGTGCCCTGGTGCTCCTTTGGCTCGAAGACATCAGTTATGATGAAATCGGCGCCATATTGGGCATTTCGACCAAGAATGTCAGCGTAAGGTTGGTGCGTGTGAAGGAAAAATTAGTAAAAATGACCAAAGAAACAGAATGACTATGGAAAAAGAGAACCAAAATAATTGCGACGAACTGACCGAGATGAAAGCCCAGTATGCCTCGCTCAAGCAAAAATCCGAAACCCAGAAGATTGTGAACGACAAACAGGCTTTGGAATATGTGAAAGGGAATGTGGCAAAGATGAAGAAACATGCGCGGAGAGGCATTACCACATGCATCGTGACCACAGTATTCCTCGTTCTTGCCACGCTGATAATAGATGTGTCGATACCGCTGCGTATCTATAGTATTTGCTTTTGGCTGATAATAATGTCTGGTAGCTACAAGTCATATTGGAAGGTGTTGCGTAAGAAGACCGACTCGGTGGACGATATGCTCTCGGTGGTTGAGTGCTACAAAGAATTGTATGTGCCCAAAAAGGACACCAAAACTCGGTTGCGGGCAATCTTTTTGATCCCTTTTGGTATTATTTATTTAGTATGGTTGGAACTTGACACCACGGGAACCTCTTTGCGCGATTTTCGGTGGGTGCAAAACGTTTGGGAAAACCGTTGGGCAATACTCTTTTGGATTGTCTTCATGGCTATTTTCTTCTTCTTCCTCAAAAAATCCAACAAACGCAAGATTGCCCAATGCGACGAAATCATCGATCAACTGAAAGAAGATGAGGAGTGAAGAGGCTTGCCAGTGGTAAGCCTCGATAGCGTAGCGTAGAACGAACCCTCCGCGGTTCGATGCCGTAGGCATTAAGCGAAATCCCCCATTTTGCGCCTAATGCAACAAAGATGTGACAAATGGTGAATAGTGTCGAGCTCGACAGCGAAGCGAGAACCCTTTCCGAGGAGCGAGTGCAGAGGAAGCTTGCTTACTATGCCGAGCCGAAAAAGGGTCATGCTAAGCATAACCCTTTCCGAGGAGCGAGTGCAGAGGAAGCTTGCTTACTATGCCGAGCCGAGAAAGGGTCATGCTGAAGCATAACAGCGCCTTGCGCGCTGATGCCGTAGGCATTAAGCGAAATCCCCCATTTCGCGCCCAATGCAACAAAGATGCGACAAATGGTGAATAGTGAAGAGGCTTGCCGGCTGGCAAGCCTCGACAGCAAAGCAAAAACGAAAAACCGAGAATAAAGACAAAATAGTTTTTCCCAATCAAAAAAAATATGTATATTTGCAGAGTTGACAAATTACTGAATACTAATCCAATTCTTTAATAAACAAATATATATATGGAAAAATAATAAAATAGAAATAGAATAAATAAAGCGTTTTTGCTTTTCTATGCAGTGCCGAAACCTAGGAAATTTCGAAATATGATGCACAAGAAAGGAGAAACGCTCGCGGATATACCGTGAGCTTTCTTGTTTGCATCAAAGGTTTTCCTAGGACCTCGGACTGAGCAATAAGTTCGCGGTTCTTTTTTTATGTCAAAAAGAATGCAATGTATAACAAAAGAAATATGATAAATTATTGAAAAAGTGAATTTTGACTATTTTGTCCTGTTTTTTTGGATAAAAATAAGACATGATGGATGGCTCCACTTTTGATTAATAATTAAAACAGCAACTAGAGCCAGGGTTGCATAAAATGTGATATGTTCAATATATGTAAGTATTGTAAAAAACCTTATGACAACAAACTTGAAAATTGTCCATGGTGTGATAGAGAGGTGTTATTCTCAATGAAATGTGATGCCTGTGGGTTCATAATTGAAGACGAAAAAATTGTTATAGAAAGAGATGTTCTTTCTTGTTCCTCCCAAGAATGTCCTAATTGTGGGAAATTGGTTCATCCTGTGATCGTTCCGATAAACACTCCCAACAACCAAAAAGCTCAGACCATTCTAAAGACCCTCTTCTTTTTTCTAATGCTATTTTCTTCAATTGCAATATTCGCTCAAAAGAAGCCCACAATGATGATATTGCCAAGCGATAATTGGTGTACACAAAGATTCTTTACGACGACGTTCAATAATCAAGGCGTGAAGGAGCGTGTACCTAATTACCAACAGGCATTTCAGGAGGATATTGAATTAAGACCTGTTATTGCAAAAGTTGGTGAACTTATGACGAAGAATGGGTACAATGTGAAGGATGTTGAGAGAGAATTGAAAAACATTTCTGCAAGAATTGCCGAAGATAATGTTACTATGAGTAAAACAAGTGGTGCAGAACTGACAGAAAGCCCACTTGATATTTTGAAAAAACGGGCAAAGGCCGACATTGTACTACAGATTGATTGGACATTGAATCGTACAAGGAGTGGCATGTCGGTCACTTTCACCATTGAAGCATTTGATGCCTATACAAGTAAACGAATTGCAACTGCTTCGGGCACAAGTTCTACTTCAAATAAAGAAGTCCCACTGCTTTTAGAAGAAGCTGTAAAGAAGCAAATGAAAACATTTGACAAACAATTGTCAGGATTCTATAAGTCAATGAATTCCAATGGTAGAGAAATAGTCCTTACTATAAAAGTATGGGATAGTTGGGGTAACGATCTTGAGACGGAATATGATGGAGAAGAATTATTGAACCATATTGAAGATTGGTTAAAGAAAAACACAGTAAAGAAAGCCTATAATCTTTCTGATGCCAGTGAGAATTTTGCACAATTCGAACAGGTGATGATTCCTCTTAAAGATGATTCTGGAAATAATTTGGATGCTCGAGGATTTGCAAAACAATTACAAAAGCATCTGGCAAGTTCTCCGTACAACATTACTGCAAAGTTAATGACCCGAGGCCTCGGTGAAGCCATACTTGTTCTTGGTGAAAAATAATTTATTATGAAAAAGTTTTCTATATTATTATTGCTTATTGCTGTAATTATTGAGGCCAAAGCACAACCAGAAGTGGATGACATTGATAGAATTACAATTCATCCATTCATACCCCAATATGAGAATCTCCCAATTGAATCCTCCAAACTTTTGGAGACAAAGTTTCTTGAGATAGTTACGGCTAATGGTATTGCAGATAATGAATATGTTTCAAGGTTTGTACTGACCGCCAAGATTAATATCCTTTCTAAAGATATTGTTGCAGGGCCGCCGACACGAATATCTCAGAAGTTAGCAATTACAATGATGATTGGTGATTTGGAAGAAGACAAAGTGTTCTCTACATTAACCATCAACACCATCGGCATTGGACAAAGTTTGGAAAAGGCATATATTGCTGCATTTAAAACCATCAATGTCGATAATCCCAAGATAAAAAGTTTTATCGAGGAGGGCAAGTCGAAAATCATTCAATACTATGAACAGCATTGTGATGAAATATTATCCGAATCCAAGAGACTCGCATTACAACAGCAGTATGAACAATCGCTGATGTTGGTTTCTTCTGTGCCCAATGTTTGCCTCGATTGTTTTAACGAATGTGCAGATGTATCTGCCGAAATTTACACAAAGATGATTAATGCTCGTGGCGAAGAATATTTTCAACAAGCAAAGACTATTTGGTCTCAGGGCCCCTCAAAAGAGGCTGCAAGAGGAGCAACAGATCTATTGTCAAGAATTAACTACGCTGCTGACTGCCAGCCACAAGTAAAAGCCCTCTATCAAGAAATCGCAACAAAGATGAATGAGATAGACCAGCGAGAGTGGGAATTTAAAATGCAGCAGTATCACGATCAAGTCGAACAGCAAAAACGCGAATATCAGGATGGCATAGAACGCGAAAAGAGGCATTGGGAGCAGCATGTACGAGAATACAATGCAAACCACGAACGGCAAATGGCACAAGATTCGTATCGTGCAGCCGAGCGCAGAATGATGATTCGAGCGTGTAGAGATGTTGCCGTAGAATATGCACGCAATCAACCAACAACAGTCAATTATTATAGTATTCATTCAACACGTATTTATTCATGGTAAAAAACAAATTTTCTAATGGAATTCAATGGGTTTTAGGAACTAAGTATCAGTTTATCTTTAATGATGATACAACAATAGAAGGCATCTTTGTCACTATGATGGATGGAGAACCTGCAATCAAAATATCTAACGACGAGGATTCTAAAATTGTACCAATCTCTTCAATAGGTCCTTTTATTGATGTGGAAGAGATTAATGATTGATTTATATAATAACAATATGATATGAAAATGAATATTCGTATTTTATCTCGAAAGATTTGTTTTGGTTTGTTGCTGATGATAATGCCAATAATGTTTGAATCATGTCTCACAACGGCATTGGTATATACGATTTCTCAAGATTTAAAATCCCAAAATCAGGATCAAAAAGAAACAACAACGCTCACCAATAATTCAAAGAAAACAACAAAGGAAAAATCTATGGGTTCTGATAAAAACAACGAATCCAATATCATAAGATTACAATGTTTGGGAGAAGGACATACACGACATGAAGCGATTAATAATGCGTTACGTTCCGGTTTAGAGCAAGTTTATGGTACGTTTATTTCTTCAGACACAAGAATTCTAAATGATGAGATTGTCAAGGATGAAATAGTCTCTTTGTCTTCGGGGAATGTGACTGACTACAAAATACTCACTGAGAGTAATGTGGGGAAGACATGGATTGTGACTATAGAAGGTGGATTCTCTCAACAAAAACTTGCAAAGTTTGTTGAATCAAAAGGTGGAGCCGTTACTGTGTCAACAACAGTATATGCTCAAAATATCCTTATCGAAAAAGCACGTGTTGAGGCACAACGCAAAATATATGAACAAATAGTTGAAAAGGCAAAGTTGATTACTCCATTGTGCTTTGATTATAGTGTTGAGGTGTCGGCAAATTCTCCTAGAACTCTGAATCCTTACTACTTTAACAAGGAGTCAGGGAGGCGAGATGCGTGCAACGGAGGGTATTGTATAACGGTATACGTTACTGCAACTACAAATGATAATTTTTCAGAAGTGCTTAAGTTAATGGTCGATGTGCCTTTTTCCCTTCCAAAAGATTTTTTTAAGAGGGGTGAGACATTGGGTATAAATCAGTTTGTTGGTTATTATGGTAAACCGCAGGAACACTATCGCTTGTTCCGAGATGGAATTGATGTTACAAAACATGATAAGTATTGCCGTAAAAGAGTTGAAATTAATCAGTGTTATTATCCTTGGCACCCCAAACGCAGTTTAGAGGGTCCTATACCTAATAATCCTACTATACAGTTGTATACAATAAAATATAATTATTATTTAACTTTTGAAGAACTACAAGATTTTCAATCTGAATTTAGGGTGGAATATATAAATTGATAGGTTTGTAGATATAAATACTTAGTAACGATATTAATATGAGACGATCTTGGAGTATAAATGATTCAGTCCCGTTTCATCGAAAACGGCAATATTGTTACAACTAAAGCATTACAACTTAATATAAAAACATTTAACAATGAAAACTGAATTAAAAACCGAATTTGAAGAACTGAATCGTCGAGTAAGTTCTTGCACAGACAAAGAAAGAGAACAAATTGTATCTCGAATGAAATCAAATCTCATAGCGAGAGGTGTAGAAAGTCAAATTGTAGAATCCATTAGCGATGTTGCTGAATTGAGACGTCTTAATGCCGAAATTATCGAGAATGAGAATGCGAAAAAACGTGATGACATCAATAATGAGGCTCGAGAAACAATGTTATCGACAAACAAATATTCAAAAGATAATCCATATTACAAATAATTATGAGAAAAGTAATTGCAATACTGTCATTTTTCGTGATTTGTGTTACACTGCAAGCACAGTCGTACAATCAAGAAAGAGTTGCACTATCAAATTTTCTCACCAGAATGTATATGAATCAGCCATTCGAAGGAGTAAAGGTCGTGCAAGACTACGAAAATACTTATTTGCTGTCGGTCGTTTTAGTGACTCCTACCGCATCAGAATCTACCACAAACAGATTGGCTCAAGTAAAATCCAATCGGAATGTAAGTCAATATATTGGTGGTTTGACTATGATAAGTAGCGAAACCATTATTAAGACAACAGAAAACACTAAAAATAATGAAACATACCAAGAAATCACCGAAACAATAAAAGAGAACTCTTTTGGCTATACTCGGTCAATGGAAATTCTGAACACAATTGATTTGGAATCAGGACAACGTGTGTATTTGTTCATTCGGAACATCAAAGAGATGAAAGATTAAAAAACGGATCATGGCGACATATTGCAATTGGGGAATGAACGATACTAAATATTTCATTTTGAACTAAAAAGATATAGTTTATTTGTATCATTTAAAACTAATTATTATGAAAAGACTTATTTATGTTTATGCTCTGATTGGGCTATTTGCTTGCGGATGCAACAATCACGCAAATGAAAATCAAGTAGAACAAAACGAATATGGATTTGAAAAATATGTTCAAGGAGAGATTATTGCACGACATGATGGCGCAATTTATGCAATCCAAAATGGTGGAGAATACGACCATATAGCCCAATACACAGAGGATACATGTATTATCCTTTTTGATATGGAAAATGATTATAGATATCGTTTCTTTGGGCAGAGAATCGTTGATTCCAAATGCTTGGAAGAAGGTATTTTGCTAACTACTAAAAATTCTGACGATGAATATTATGTCTATTTATTAAAGTATGAAAATCCAGACGAAATAGATTATCTAATTGGTTCATTTGAGCCTTGTTACTATGGCGTTGACAAAGTTGAATATGAAGATACTTATATGAATGTTGAGAGGGTTGACAATGGTAGAAAAATTAAAGTATCTATTCCCTATTATGATGAAAATGGGAATATCATCAATTGGAACATGATTGATGAGAAATACAAAGAAGCACTTCCTCAATGCTGGGCTCTTGACTAGTTTTGACGGAATAGTACAATCTTAATTTCTACTATTTAGCGAGGATACAACAATTTTGTTTCATCCTCGCTTTTTTGTTCTCCCAATAATTGGTTTGTGGATATTCCCATTTATACTAATTGTTTTATAACCACCATTCTCTCATTCGAAAGATTGTGTCTATGCTGGAATGGTGGTAATTGTTACGCCTTCAGGTCAAGATGCCTTGGTAAGTACGAAGAGTTCTCCCCAATAGTAGCCCTCTCTAAAATATTTTCTTCAACAACAGTAGTCTGTTTGTTGGAGATAGAAAGGTAGGCGTTGCAGAAGCAAGGCGGGTCGGCTGTCATTCCACTTTCCACTCCGCGATGCCGTTTGTCTTTTGGCTGAAGCCCACGCCGATGCGATATACTTGTCGTGGGTCGGATTGGTAGGGCTCGGCGTAGCCTTTGTCGGCTATCTGCTGCAGGACCTCGTCGGCTTTGCCGTTCAGTTTGAACTCGAAGATGTAGACGTATTTGGGCGACTTCACAACCATGTTGCATCGGCTAGGACTGTTATGAAAACTTATGGGATTAAAGCGATTGAAAGAATCCTTTGTAGTATTCCACCTTTTTGTCAAAGGCTAAGGGGTAGGCTCGCGAGGAGGAGGGGAGGCGGTGGAGGCGAATGTTTTCGAGGGGGATGGGAATGCTGCCGCCTACGGGAGGTACGGAGTCGAGGCCGAAGTACTGGCAGATGGTTATGGCGGCCTTCTCGCCTGTGGTAACGATGGCTTTGCAATCGGGTATCTGGGTCAAGAGAGCCCGAATATCGGTGGCCTCGACCACTTCGAGGAATTGGTCCGAGGCGTTCTCTTTGAGTCGGCGAACCGCCGAGGCAGTATCGTAATAACCTATGCCTTTGTCTTTTAAAAATTCAATAATCGCCTCACGTTTGAAACATTTCTTTTCCACATTGACAAAATAGTCACGATTGCCGAAGAACACCGCTCCGAGTATCCGCCAATGGTCGTTGATGTAGTTAGGGTAGAAAAAATCCATACACCAGCGTTTCTTCGGCGGAGGAAAACTGCCCAAAAAGAGTATCCTACATCCTGTGGGCAGGAACGGCTGCAAGGGGTGATATTCTATTTCTGCCATACTGAAATAACGCTTTTTGAGAGGTTTTATTGTTGTGTACAAAAAAAGTCAGAATAGGGCACAAGAGGCAGAAATCGTGTTTCAAATAACTGTATTACAATATTATTCTATTTTGCCGATAGAAGGATAGATAAATTCAATTTTGTTGAACGGAGAGGAATGTTGTATTTTTGCATCCGAAATTTTTAACCACCAAAAACCAAATTATTATGGAAAACAAAAACAATGCAGTCGACATGTTCGACAAAAGAAACAGGATTATCACCCTTCAGTGCGGTCCCGTGCAAGACAATCAACCCTCCATGCCCCGAATCGGCGACCATGCCCCCGACTTCGACGCTGTAACCACCCAGGGCCCCATCCATTTCCCTGGCGACTACCGTGGCAAGTGGAAAATCCTCTTCAGCCATCCCGCCGATTTCACCCCCGTGTGCACCTCCGAGTTCATCACTTTCGCCCACATGGCCGAGGAATTCGAGAAACTGAATTGCCAGCTTGTGGGGGTCTCCATCGACGGTCTCTACAGCCACATCGCCTGGCTGCGTACCATCAAGGACCGCATCGAATACCGCGGCATGAAGAATGTTGAGGTGCGTTTCCCCCTCGTGGAGGACGTGCGCATGGAAGTGGCCCAAAAGTACGGTATGGTGCAGCCTGGCGAAAGCACCACGCAGGCCGTCCGAGCCGTGTTCTTCATCGACCTTGCCGACACTATCCGAGCCATCATCTACTACCCCCTGGCCCTCGGGCGCAATTTCGACGAAATCAAACGTGTCCTCATCGGCCTCCAGACAGTCGACAAATTCGGCGTGGCCCTGCCTGCTGATTGGAAGCCTGGCGATGATGTCATCGTGCCCACCGCAGGTTCGTGCGGTGTGGCTAAAGAACGCATGGGCGACACCTCGGGCAAAATGCACTGCTACGACTGGTTTTTCTGCACCCAGGAGCTCCCCCAGGATGCCGTGATCGGCGAACAATGAACCACACCACGAAGCCACACATTTATTAACCTTAAAACCATAACCAAATCATGAAAAACACGTTTCTCAAATTTTTGTGCGCCATCCCCTTCATAGGCATGGCCGCATGTGAATCCAACACGGATCTTACCACCACGACAGTCAAGGAGTTGGACTTGGCAAAATATGTCGGCACATGGTACGAGGTGGCCCGTTTTGACCACCGTTTCGAGCGCGACCTCGTGGGCTGCAAGGCCAATTACAGCATCAACGAGGATGGCACCATCAAGGTCTTGAACACGGGTTACAAGGAGACCCTCGACGGCAAATACAAGGAGTCGGAAGGCAAAGCCCGACGCCCCGATGCCTCGAAACCGGGCCAGTTGGAGGTCTCGTTCTTCTGGAACTTCTATTCCGAGTACAACGTCATGGAACTGGCCGACGATTATCGCTACGCCCTCGTTGGCAGCAAGAGCGACGACTACCTGTGGATTCTCAGCCGCACGCCCCAGCTTACCCCCACCGACAAGGATTTCCTGCTGCGTCAGGCCCGGGCCCGTGGCTACGACACCGACCAGCTCATCTGGGTGGAGCAGCGCACCGATTAGCCTCTTTCAGACCCTTAGCCGTGAATCGGAGGGCATCCTTTCGGGGTGCCCTCTCCATGTTTCATCCCTTTTGGATTCGAATCACGCACAAAGGACCTTCGGATGTCCTCCCAAATAACCAAGATTTGACCAAGGACTGACCAAGGTGTGACCTAGGACTGACCTTGGTATTATACCTAGGTCATACCTAGGTCAGTCCTAGGTCATACCTAGGTCACACCTAGGTCACCTATACCCATTAAGGAACTATTTTGGGTGCGAAATTTTGATCAGGGGCAAAAAAAGAGGGCGCCTTTTCGGGGCGTCCTCTGATGGTTTCTGAAAAATTGGTGCGATTAGGGGGTGGCCAATAGTTTGACTATCTGTTCGAGATACTCCTGGTCGGTTTGGTCGAAGGTGCCGAATTCGCGGCTGTCGATGTCCAAAACGGCCACGATTTCGTCGTGTTGCCATACGGGTACCACGATTTCGCTGCGCGATTCGCTGGAGCAGGCTATATGACCCGGAAACTGCTCCACGTCGGGCACTATGATGGTGCGCCTTTCGGCCCAAGAGGTTCCGCAAACGCCTCGACCATAGTCTATTCGCGTACAGGCAAGAGGCCCTTGGAAGGGGCCGAGGATGAGTTGGCGGCTGCCCTCGGTGCGGTAGAAGCCTGTCCACCAGAAGCCGAATTCGTGGTGCAGCAGGGCCGCAAGGTTGGCCATTCGAGCTATGAGGTCTTCTTCGCCCTGCATCAGCGATCGGGCGATGGGCAGCAGTTGGCGGTATTTTTCTTCTTTCATTTTTTTAGTGTTTTTCAATCATTAGCGGTCATCGCTACGAGTAATAACGATTTTTGGCTGCCATTATTGCCTCGGGGGCAATATCGATTTTGTTTTTGCGTTATTAATCCTGTTTGAATTATTTTGGTATGAAACACACTTTGTTTTGTTTTTTGTTTATCGCTCTCTGCCTTTTCGACGGATGCCGAAGAGTACCAGAAAATATTGATACTGCGGTGGATACATTCGTCCCTGTGTTGGAAGAAACCGCTTCGATAGCGTCTGATTCGGACAGGGGGAAGTTTGTTGTTTTGACCGACAGCATCCCCGATTTGATTTTGGAGATGCGTTATTACTCCTCGTTCAATTTTGTGGGCACCCGCATCGACGGCTATGAATCCCCTGTGGCTTTGGCCACCAAGGAGTGTGCTGCAGCTTTGGCAAAAGCCTCTGAGAAGGCCATGGGTTACGGCTATCGCCTCAAGATTTACGATGCTTATCGCCCGCAGATGGCAGTTGACCATTTTCTGCGTTGGGGGAAGGAGGTAAACGATACATTGACAAAACGTTATTTCTATCCCCAACTCTCCAAGGCCTCCGTGTTTCGGTTGGGGTATGTGGCTACAAAGTCGTCACATTCCCGAGGCAGCACCATTGACCTCACCCTTTTCGATATGGCCACGGGCCACGATGTCGATATGGGGTGTCCTTTTGACTGGTTTGGCTCCGAAGCCGCTTTTGAAAGCAACCGTGTCACGGCAGCCCAGCACCGTTCTCGCCAATTGCTCCGAACCATCATGACCGAGTCAGGCTTCGAACCCATCGCCGGCGAATGGTGGCACTTCACCCTCAGCCACGAACCCTACCCCAACACCTATTTTACCTTCCCTGTGAAGTAGAACCCTCGGAGAAACCTTGTTGCAGTTTTGCTACAGATAAGAATACGCAGCTTCTTTTATCGTAACATTTATTCACTCACAATCCAATGGCCGTTCTTTCTTCCACCTTCACGAACAATGCGATGTTGCAATTTCAGTTTCTTGATATGATAAAATATTCCATCAGTGGTCATTCCGAACATCTCTGCTAATTCTTGTGTAGTGATATTCGGATTCGCCTGTATCTGTTTTAATATAGTTTCCGTAGTCTTTTCCGTAGTCTTTTCCGTAGTAGAATCAATTATTGGCCTACTGAAAGTCACAACAACAAAGCCGGCATTAGTACTCCATTGGGGTTTTGCAAGATTGGCTTTACGACAAGCATTTATTATTCGACTCACACCCGATCCCCAGTTCTCAATATAAGAAGAGTTGTAGAGAACATTGGCAATAAGCGGGTTGTATGGTGCAGAATCATGCGAATGGATGATGTTCTCTGTTGTGATTTGAGGAGGAAGAATGCCAGGATTGGAAATCTCAATACGGTCATCAAAAATGGCAATACTGATGGTGAGATTATATTTCTCATACTGTCTATGACACAAAGCGTTCAGAATGGCTTCGCGCAGTGCCTCGGTCGGTATTTCCAACATGTCTTCACGAACCAAACCAACTACTTTACCATTCATGTTAAGATGCTTGCGGAAGAAATTCATCGCTTCGTTAAGAAGAACAAATATATTGCCTTCCACTCGCTGATTGTCGATGAACTCATTCTTGTCAACACCCACGAACCGAGCCATACGCATAGTGAATTGCGTGTACATACCTGTCTCCTTGGTAAATAATGCTGTTGCGGCATTTAGTGGTTTCCCTCCGCTAATTATCTTCCATTTGGCAAGCACATCTTCTATCGGTTCTGTTAGTGCCGATTCGGGAAGTCGAGTTCGCTCTACACCGAGGCGGACAACCCCACGAATCAGTTTCTCGTCCAAAGAGCTGATGTCTTCAAAATTGGAAGGTTGCCGTTCCCATGCAAAATAATCTGGCTTGCATCGTCTCAAGCGCTCGTCATACATCTCGCGGGGCATCGTCTTGGTGGTACTCTCAACTTTATAATATGGGCAGCCGTGATAGGTGTATGGAGCATTCCCCCATTCCCATCCGTCAAAATGCATCGCTATGACTTTCTTCTCCGAATGGTCTGGAATATCAATATACTCCACAGCCACATCCACTTGCGGCTCCAATAGACTTAATGCTTGGGCAATTTCTCTTTGGGTATTATCCGATACATTCTGACCTTCAATCTTCAATGAAGTTGGTGCAACGCCAAAAATAAGCCAGCCACCTTCAGAGTTTAAGAAAGCACAAGCCGAATGCATACCATCCTTTAGTTCGCCCGTCGTTTTCTTCAATTCCAACTGCCGATGCTCACCCTGTTGAACTAATATTTCTAATTCGTTTATTGTCATATTGCATTAATCACTACTATTGACGAATCTTGGGTTTCGACCATATTATTGAATATTTCTATTGCTTACAACGTGATTATTCTGGTTTTATAAGTGTGTTTGTGACGTTCGGTTGACACCTTTGCCGTTGGCTAGGACGTGGTCGATGTTGCCAAATCCGATATCATAACCCCAACCGTCACCGCTATTTGACTTGCTCTTTTGAGATTGTTCTTTGAATAGGACAATAAACGCCTATTTCTACACAATGAGTTCCATCAGTATCTTCACTTACAATTCCTTTCATAGGAGTATTAGCTACAATCTCACAGAAATATTCTCCTGCTTTCAGACCTTGACGCTTTACTTTTCTACTGCATCCAGCACAATACGGAATACCATTTATAATTTTTACCATACCATTTGAATTTTAATTCATACTTAGTTTATCGCATTGCTACTGTGCAAAGATAAAAAGATTTTTGGAACTACAAAAAAATATTTTGTTTAGAGATTATCGAATGGGTCGTTGTCCATAACATCGTTGCGCCAATCGAATGGGTCGTCATCCATCCATGCGTCTTCCCTATAATATTCTTCCTTTGTCAAAAGCCCCATTTCTTTCCTAAATTCATAGTCATCTTGTTCTCTCTTATAATTTTGAATCTTGATAAACTTTTCACTTGCGGATTTTAATTCATTTATATTACTGGGCATTTCTGCATCATACTCAATAATCGCTACAACCTCTTCAAAATTCATTTCTCTATATTTGGTTGCAGTTCCTCTCGGAACTTCTAAATATAATTCATAGCAGTCAACAAATGCATCGTCATCAATGTGTTGAATTGTAGCAGGAATTCTAAGTTTTTTAAGTCGGTAGCATCTAGCAAAGCATCGACTGGATATAACAGTAACACCTTCAGGAATGATAACTTCTGACAAACTATAGCAATCAGAAAATGTATCATCTCGTAAACCAATGAGAGTGGATGGCAGTTCAATTTTCTCTATTGATTCACAACTGTAGAATGCACTATCGCCAATTCCAATCAAGTTAGATGGAAGTTTTATATCTTTTAGTGCTTCACATCCATAAAACATTTTTTCCGGAATATATTTGATGGATTCAGGCAAAACGATACGTTCCATCTCGTGACAACTCATAAACATATCTGGACCTAATATTGTTAGCCCATCTTCAATAAACACTTGTTTGAGTTTGGTACACATAAAGAATGCGCATTCCCCCCATTTTTTTATAGATTTTGGAATGCGGACTGACTCAATCTTCATTGACGAAAAGGCGAAATCTTCAACTTCCTCAACGGTATTAGGAATATATAGATTTCTAATGTCTATTGCATCTTCAAAGGATTTTCTGCATATTATTTTTACCCCTATTGGTATGTGGCAGTTTTCTGAATTGTTTCCTTTTATGAGCCTTTTGCCATCAGACGAAATAGAAAATCCATCCTTTTCTATGATAGTGGATGTTTTTATTTGATCTATGTTTTTCTGATTAAGAGGTTGGGATTCAATGTTAGTTGTGGCTATATTGTCTCTCTCAACGGGAATGTGGTTAGTATTTACTGTTGATCTATTCTTTTCTTGCGTTGTCTTTTCTATGTGCAATTCCCTCTCTCTTTTTTTTATGGCCATTTGCCGCTTATATTCAGGGTCTGCTTCTGGGTTAAACCAGTAATAAATTTTAGCTGCTCCACCCAGTATAAGCAAAATTAAAACTACCACAGCAACTATTCCTCCAATAATGATAATTCCATGAAGGGCTCTATCGGCGCCACCTGCCACGACACCATCATCATAGTAGTCATACTGCGTTTGGGCAAAGATAGATATATTTAAAAGCATTGATATTGACAGTAATATAAATTTCTTCATGGCTATATAGTATTTCGAATTATTATCAACGTAATTTATTGTTTCATTTCATGTAATTCACCGCGCATATATGCAATTTGCCGTTGCAAGGCTACAAAACGGGTGAGCATTTTTGCGGAGGTCGTTATTTGTTGGTTTTAAAGCCTATCGGCTTACGGGGTTTTGCCTTCTCGTCTCTCAGCTGGTCGAGAGCATCGTTAATGGCTTCCAATTGTATTGCGACCTCATTGTTGGTTTGTTCCTGCTGTTCATTGATGTCATTCTGGTCGTGCAAAATCTCCTCTACATACGCATTGAGTTGGTCAACCTTGTGAGAAATCTGTTCAACCTTTAAGTCAACAGACAACATCTTAGTGATTGCCTGTCGCATTGCGATAAAAGCTCTCGTCACCATCACGCTCATTTGTACGGCACTCGGACTGCGAAGTACCGATGCCAACATTACAGCACCATGTTCTGTGAAAGCGTAGGGAAGAGCAGACTTTTTACGTTTGGCAAGCGATGATGTCACAATTTGTGATATCATAAGATTGTTCCACTCCTCTTCAGAAATACGGAACATAAAATCAGATGGGAAACGATCAATATTACGCTTAACTGCCTGATTCAAAGTGGCAGTTTTTACACCATATATAGCAGCAAGGTCATAGTCAAGCATCACTTTTCTACCTCTTATTTCATAAATGACATCTTTGATGCTTTCGGCCTGTTTATTGTTGGATATGATTAAATCATTGCTCATAAGTCATTGTATCTTATTATGCGGTCACAATTTGTGACATCATATCTTTTTGAAGTTGTGGAGGCCTCTCGACCTCCACAACTTTGGGTGAGATTATATATTAAATCTCGGAGAGTTTCTTGCAGCCTTCGTGCAATAAGAACATCTGCGAGAACAGATAATATCAAATAATAAAGAACCTCTTTCTAGGTAACTTTTGTCTTGCATTAATGAATTAAGTAATATCATAATATGTACTATTAAAATGTGAATGTATCTTTCACAGGGTCCTATATATTATTATCAATCAGTATTCCACATATTTGCTTCGTCACCCTCATAGGCATCAAGAATGTCATAATTATCATTATCATCTACCGGATGACAACATGGGTCTATGTAACCATTAAGATAATCCCGACGATCATCTTCAATAATTTTCGAGACAATATTGTTGTAATGGTCTATTCCAAATTCTTGTACTATCATTCCTTCGTTATCACACTTTTTGCGAACCATAACGCTCCCTTCACGAAATGCATTGAGATTATCTTCTATATAAATATAGTCCATAGGGATTACCATTTCCCCAAAACAATCTATAAAGCCTAATCTCTTGTTCTTAACAACACCTATTGTAAACTCCGACAGTTCTAATACTTTGTCGTATATTGTTCCACATACAACCTTCCCTTCTGCGTTTATTATTCCATACTTATTGTCTCTTCCGACACGGAAAAGCCGTTGCCCTAAATAGTCAATCGTAGTATAATTATTAGGGATAATAACTTCACCTCTCTCTGATAGAAGTCCAATATACCTTCCGCTTGAACCATATATCTTCAATTTCTCAAAAATACTTCCTTTCGGTACACTAACTTCATCAGGGCGAATGATTCTTGCATATACAAAATATAAGCTTGGCAAAGAATCATCATAAGCTTCGTCATCATTAAATAAACCCTTTACAATGATATTATCTTTAAGTAGGAATGAGTAGTCTCCATACCCATTTTCTTTTACATATTCGCAAAAGGAAATTAGTTCACTCTTGTTTTCTATCTGTCTATATATCATACTTATTATCTTTTCTTGAAGTCTGGAAGGCCTCTCGACCTTCCAGACTTAAGTAGGAGATGATTACATCTCGCTGAGTTTCTTGTAGCCTTCGTAGCGCAGTTTGGCGTTGTGTTCGGTAGCCACGAAGAGTTCTTCGGCTTCCTGCGGGAAGGTCTTCATCAGGGAGTTGTAACGAACTTCGCCCATGATGAAGTCGCGGAACTTGCTCCAGTCGGGTTCGGCGCTGTCGAGATGGAAACCGTTCTTGCCTTCGTCTTCCTCGGCGGGGTTGAAGTGCCAGAGGTGCCAGTAGCCGCAAGCGACAGCCATCTTCTCCTCGTTCTGGGTGCGACCCATACCAATCTTGATACCGTGGTTGATACAGGGAGCGTAGCAGATGAGCAGGGAAGGACCGTGGTAGGCTTCGGCTTCCTTGATGACCTTGAAGTACTGAGCCTGAGAAGCGCCCATGGCAACTTGTGCAACATAGACGTAGCCGTAGCTCTTGGCAATCATGCCGAGGTCTTTCTTGCGGATCTTCTTACCAGAGGTAGCGAACTTGGCAACAGCGCCTGCGGGAGTAGCCTTGGAGGACTGTCCGCCAGTGTTGGAGTAAACCTCGGTGTCGACAACGACGACGTTGACATCTTCGCCAGAAGCGAGGACGTGGTCGAGACCGCCGAATCCGATATCATAGCCCCAACCGTCACCACCGAAGATCCACTGGCTCTTCTTAACCATGAAGCTCTTGAGCTCGAGGAGCTGCTTGCAGATGTCGCAGCCGCATTTTTCCATCATAGGAACGAGCTTGTCGGTGATTTCCTTGGTGCACTTGGTGCATTCGCGTTTTTCAATCCATTCGTTGAAGAGAGCCTTCATCTCGTCGGTGCAGCAGGTGCACTCGAGGCCTTCCTTCATGAGACGCTCGATGCGGTCGCGCATCTTGCGGGTAGCGGTGGCCATACCGAGACCAAATTCGGCGTTATCTTCGAACAGCGAGTTGGCCCAAGCGGGACCGAAACCGCTGCGGTTGTTGCGGCAGTAGGGGGTAGCGGGAGCTGAACCACCATAGATGGAGGAGCAACCGGTAGCGTTGGCAACCATCATCTGCTCACCGAAGAGCTGGGTGATGCACTTGAGATAAGGAGTCTCACCGCAACCTGCGCAAGCGCCGGAGAATTCGAACAGAGGCTGTGCGAACTGGCTGTTCTTGACAGAGGCGAACTTGTCGATGAGGTTATCCTTATAGGTAACCATCTTCTGGCTGTAATCCCAGTTTTCAGCCTCATGCAGCTGGCCTTCGAAGGGCTTCATGACGAGAGCCTTCTCCTTGGCGGGGCAGAGGTCGGCGCAGTTGCCGCAACCGGTGCAGTCCATAACAGAAACCTGCATGCGGAAATGCATACCTGCGAACTCCTTGGGAGCCTTGATGTCGGAAGCGGTCATGCTCTTGGGAGCCTTGGCCATTTCCTCGTCGGTCATAACGACGGGACGGATAGCGGCGTGGGGGCAGATCAAAGAGCACTGGTTGCACTGGATACAGTTGGCAGCATTCCACTCGGGAACGGCGGTAGCAACACCACGTTTCTCGTAAGCGGTGGTACCAGCGGGGAAAGTACCATCTTCCCAACCTGTGAAAGCACTGACAGGCAGGTCGTTGCCGCACTGTGCGACCATCGGGCGCATAATCTTGGCGATGAACTCGGGATCATCGGCGTGTTTCTCAACTGCGAACTCGGTGCCGCAGGAGAGGTTGGCCCATTCGGCGGGGATGTCGATCTTAACGATCTCACCACCACGGTCAACAGCAGCGTAGTTCTTGTTCACCACATCTTCGCCCTTGCGGCCGTAAGACTTGACGATGAACTTCTTCATCTGCTCGACGGCGAGGTCGTAAGGAATCACCTCAGAGATCTTGAAGAAGGCGCTCTGGAGGATGGTGTTGGTGCGGTTGCCCAAACCAATCTCGCCAGCAATCTTGGTAGCGTCGATGATGTACATGGTGATATGGTGCAGAGCCAGATACTTCTTCACGAAGTCGGGCAGCTGAGCCTTGGTCTCCTCAACGGTCCAGGGGCTGTTGTAGAGGAAGGTACCATTGTCCTTCAAACCACGCAGGCAGTCGTATTTGCGGAGGTAAGAAGGAACGTGGACGGCCACGAAGTCGGGAGTACCCACGAGATAAGGAGCGGGCAGGGGGCTGTCGCCGAAACGGAGGTGCGAGCAGGTGTAGCCGCCGGACTTCTTGGAGTCATAGTCGAAATAGGCCTGGCTGTATTTGTTGGTGTTGTCACCAATAATCTTGATGCTGTTCTTGTTGGCACCCACAGTACCGTCAGCACCCAAGCCATAGAAACGAGCCTCGAAAGTGCCCTTGGGCAGGATGGAGATTTCGGGGAGGATGGGGAGGGACTTGAAGGTCACATCGTCGTTGATGCCGATGGTGAACTGGTTCTTCTTGTCGCCAGCGAGGTTGTTGAACACGCTGATGATCTGGGCGGGAGTGGTGTCCTTGCTGGAGAGACCGTAGCGGCCACCGATGATGGTCACATTCTGGCCCTTCATAGCCTCAACGATGTCGAGGTACAGAGGATCGCCGTTTGCGCCGGGCTCCTTGGTGCGGTCAAGCACGCAGATGTTCTTCACGCTCTTGGGCATGACATCCATGAGGTACTTCACGCTGAAAGGACGATACAGATGGACGGTGATGACACCAGTCTTCTTGCCCTGGGCGTTGAGGTAGTCGACAACGGTCTTGGTGGTCTCGCTCACGGAGCCCATGCAGACGATGATGTCGGTAGCATCCTTGGCACCGTAGTAGGTGAAAGGAGCATAGTCGCGGCCAGTGAGCTTGGAGATTTCCTTCATGTATTCGGCCACGATTTCGGGCAGAGCCTCATAGTATTTGTTCTGCAGTTCGCGGGTCTGGAAATAGACGTCGCTGTTCTGGGCGGTACCGCGGGTCACGCTGTGCTCGGGGTTCAAGCAACGCTCGCGATATTCCTTCAGAGCCTTCTGGTCAACCAAACCACGGAGGTCTTCCATATCCCAAGCCTCAATCTTCTGGATTTCGTGAGAAGTGCGGAAACCATCGAAGAAATGGAGGAAAGGCACGCGGCCCTTCAGAGCGGCGAGGTGAGCCACAGGAGCGAGGTCCATGACTTCCTGAACGCTGGAGGTAGCGAAGAGTGCGAAACCAGTCTGGCGGGCAGCCATAACGTCGGCGTGGTCACCGAAGATGGACAGAGCCTGAGCAGCCAAAGCACGGGCGGAAACGTGGAACACGCCGGGGAGCAATTCACCAGCGATCTTGTACATGTTGGGGATCATCAGCAGCAATCCCTGGGAAGCGGTGTAGGTAGTGGTGAGAGCACCAGCCTGCAAGGAACCGTGAACGGCACCAGCAGCACCAGCCTCGCTCTGCATCTCGACAACCTTCACGGTCTCGCCGAAGAGGTTCTTACGACCACCTGCAGCCCATTCGTCGATGTACTCGGCCATCGGCGAAGAAGGAGTGATAGGATAGATAGCAGCGACCTCGCTGAACATATAAGCCACATGGGCAGCAGCGCAGTTACCGTCGCAAGTCATAAATTTTCTTTCTTTTGCCATTTTTTTGATATTTATGAATTGTTATTAAGTTAATTATTTTGTTTAAAGATTTTCAGGTTTTTTGATTTGCAGTTTGGTTGTAGGGTATTCCCGAAAGCATTGTTATGCTGACCATGACCGTTTTTTATGGTGCCATTTTGGCATCTTAAAGCGGCCTGTTCTTCGTGTGTAAGCTCAAACATATAGTCTTCAGGGAAACGTTCGATATCCCTTCTGACTTGATGTTTAAGTTGCGACACTTCCACTTCATACAGCTCCGCCAAGTCGCGGTCGAGCATCACCCGCAACCCGCGTATCTCGTAGATGCGGTTCTTGATGCCTTCAACATCAGCAGTTTTCTGTATTGTCAGTTCGTTTCCCATTATTTCGGCAGTTTCTATTTATTTGCTGTTATTCTCTTTTCTTACTCGTTTTACGGTATGCTTAATCTTGTCGATTACGAAGTTGATTTCGAGGGAGGATTCGGTTTCAGTAGTCTCAAGGTCGGGCATTACGATGTCTGTCAGCAAATCGCCAAAATGCTGCATCTTCTTTGTCTGCACCTCCTTGTCGGTCTCCTTATGCAATTCCACCAACTCATGTTTCAGCTCACGCACCTTGGCAAACGTTTCAATAATGGTAAAAGTGGCGGCTGTGGCCTTCTCGCCTTTCAGTATCGTTGCCAGCATATAAAGCCCCTTCTCTGTGAACACTTTTGTGGTTGAGCGACTTTTGGATGACACATTTGTGGTCGAAATTTTCGACCGCAAATCTTGCAACTCGTTCTTATCCAATTCAAACATGTAATCTTTCGGAAACTTGTCTGAATTGTTTTTTACAGCTTCATTCACTCGACGAGTTTCCACCCCATACAATCCCGCGACATCCGCATCGGCCATTACATGCTGCTTGCGTATCGTTGCAATCTTGTCTTGCACTTCAGAAAAAGGGATCAACTCATTCTTATTTACCATGTGGCCGTATCTTTGAATTTGTTCTAAATCTAATTGTTGCTTATTTTCGATTTGATATCACAAATTGTGATCTCAAAAAGGGATGTCTATGAATATATAATAATCAATTGTTTTATAATTTGTTACTTTATTTCAGCAATTTCCTATTCCCCACCTCTTCCAGCACGGTCATCTGCTGGATGGCGATCTTGTTGAGTTTGTGCAGGCGGTCACGCTGAGGAATGCCCTCGTTGATAAATACCGCGTTAAGATTTTCCATATTGGAGAGACAGATAAGATGGTTGATGGTGGCATAGTCGCGCATATTGCCTTTCTTGTCGGGATTGGCTTCGCGCCACTCTTTAGCGGTGATGCCGAAGAGTGCGACATTCAAAACATCGGCCTCCTCGGCATAGATGAGAGAACTGTGGTAGGCATCCACCTTGTCAGGTACGAGATTGGCACGCACAGCATCAGTGTGTATGTGGTAGTTTATTTTCGACAACTCACGTTTTGCCGACCAACCCAACAGCTTCTGCTCCTCTTCCTTCAGCCTCTGAAACTCTTTGATGAGATACAGTTCAAACTCAACAGACACCCAGCTGGCAAACTTGAATGCAATATCGCGTTGTGCGTATGTGCCGCCATAACGTCCACTCTTAGCAATAAGACCGATAGCGTTGGTCGCTTCTATCCATCGAGAAGGCGAAAGTGTGAATGCGTTAAGACCCGCTTGTTGTTTAAACCCCTCGAATTCGATGGGGTTAAAATCTGGATTATTCAAATACTCCCAAATCCCAAGATACTCAATAGTGTTTCTATTACGCATCCAATTTCCGACAACAATATTTGGTTCAATCGGGTTCTTCTGCCGGGCAATATCAGTGATGCAGATATAGTCCGCCTCGCCTACCTTCGTTGTACGAATAGTAGTGTCCTTAACGTTTATTTCCTGCATCATTTGCCTATATGTTTATAATTTTTAATAACCATTATTTGTGCAAACAACACTAATCAACTATCTCCTTGAGAGTTATAGGCGATTAGAGTATCTGCAACAACCCTACAAAGATAGGCATATTTTTTGATTAATGCAAAATAATTTTTCACCCTTTTTCAAAATCTCCCCCAACAACGCTGATACAGCGATTTCTGCAACGTGAAAAACCTCTCCAATTGTTCCTTCACTCATCAAAACGCCCCTCTCCAAGAAAGTGTGTCAAGAACAAGAGCGAGTCCTTCAAAACACTCCTTTTTTTGTCTTCGACACAATTTTTTGTCTCATTTTGCGTTATCACAATAAAAACCATCATTATGCCACTACTTTTTATCTTTTTTGGGTTACGATTCCAATTCTATTCAAATGACCATGAGCCGATTCATGTCCATGTTTTGAGTGGCAAAGGGCCTTCGGCCTGCAAAGCGAAATTTAATTTGCTGCCCGAAATTACTCTTGTAGAAAATAATGGGCTCAAATCCAACGAAATAAAAATGGCCGAGATGGTGATAGAAGAAAACCGTGAGATAATTATTGCCAAATGGCACGAATTTTTCAATAAATAGCACCATGATGAACATTGTCAAAGTTTGGGTGGATCGTGAATATGTCCACATTCTTACCGAGGCCAATAAGGAGTTGCGTGAGAGAGTGGCTGATTACAAACGTCTGCGTGAAGCTGCTGATACCCAATTGCAAGATTTTGAAATCGACCCTTTTGGCATTCATTGGCCCCAACTTGACGAGGATCTTTGTTTCGATTGTTTCCCCAAGGCTTAGCCGAGGCTATTTTGTGTTGTATTGAAACCATGAGCACCTCTTTCGTAGGTGCCCATGATTTCTGCGAGTTATCTGCACTTTGCACCCCTGCCTCACAGATTACTTTGAGCTATGTTTTGTCAGCCAGAGGTCGATGATTTCATCTATCTCCTCCAAGAAGGCCTCCCACCCCTCGTCGGTGTTGAAGTCCAAGCCTTCGGAAGGGGGTGTGTCCATCTCCATTTAGGCGTATGTGATTGCATTACTGAGTACTGTGGCGAGATGGAGCAGCTCGGCAGGGGTCATCCCCAACACTTGGGCATAGTGTTCGACCATCCCCTTGCAGCCATCTTCTCATGGGTTCACCCTTCGAAGTTCTTTCAAGGTCGGCATCAGTCTTGTTTTAGATTCGTTGCTTGTTCGCTCTGCTTCCGATATGCCTCCGATATAATTCCGATATAGTTCCGATATATGTAATCGCATTCATATCGGAACCATATCGGAGGCATATCGGAATCATATCGGAATCACAGCGAGGGATAGGCGAAGAAAGGGTGGAGGAGGTTCGGGGCGTGTTTGGGGCTTTTGGGGGCTTTCATTGGCTTTGAGAGGTGCTTTCGGGGGACTCTGGGAAAATCTTTTTTTAGTTTGTAAGGGTTTTGTTTTTAATGGTTTGCAGTCGCAATAAGGGGGCTTGTGGGGACAAAGTGGGCACCTTTTTTTCGTTGTTTCGGAAAAATAACGTATCTTTGTATTTTGTATAATTGTGTCCGATTGTAAACAAAAGTAGTGAATATGAATATATTTAATAAAATAATGGTTGGTTTCGCTTTCGTGGCGGCTTTGGGTTCGGGGTGCCGGGCCCAAGAAGAGGGCGTTGCTCCTTCGCGCAACGATGGCGAAATTGCTGGGAGTGTGGATGGTTTCACTCTTCCGCGCTATACCTTAGAGGGTTACGGATTGTACGATTTCCACTATGCCACGGGTTCCGTGGGCGGAGGAGCGCTGACTTTTGGCTGGCGTGTGAGCGAGGGTTTCGGGCTTAAGGTGGGGCTGGAGTATGTGAGCAGCAATCGCATTTCGGGTAAGTTGGAGGGCCAGGCAAGGCTGTGGAATACGAAGAAGGGTTATCGTTTATGCTTGGAAAACAGCTATTTGTGGCGTCATTATCCGAGTCTTGAGATGCAGGAGTTTACGGGTGCTTTGCAGCTGGGGTGGTATGCCCGCCACGTTACGCTGCATCTGGGCCTTTGCAACCGCTATACGGCCAATCTTATTCAGCGCAGCAACGATGCCGAGGAGATGTTGTTTGAGCCTATGAATGTGATGTTTGCGGTTGAGGGGTGGTGGAACAACAACCTTTATTCGATGTGGACTCAGGGCTGGAATGTGGGGTTGAGGTGGAGCAATTATAATGATTTCATCATCGAGCGTGTGGCCAATTGGTTTTTCAGCGTCAAGGGCTGCTACAGGCTCGACCCTGCCACGTTCCTCGAGGCCGAGGTGGGGGTGCACCCCGTGGGGTCGCTCAACCTTACGGCTTCGTATGACGGCTGGTTCATGCACCTAGGTGCTGTGAGGCGTTTTTAGGGTTTGAGGATGGGCATCTCGGCGTTTAATGATTTACTTTATTCAATGAATATCATCATATTATGAAAACAAAATATCTTTTACATAGTTTGCTTTTGGGGCTTAGTGCCTTGGTTGTGGCCTCGTGCGACAGGCTGGATGTGGTAGGTATGTTTTGGTCGAGCGGGAGCCATACCGAGGACCGTGTGGCGGAGTGGCTGGCTTGGGACGAGCAGCATGGGCCCAATGTTATCACGGGGGTGCCCGATGCTTATAGTGTGTATGTTTGCTCGGACATTCATATCACCGATTCGGCCCCTCGCGTGGAGCAGTTCCTTAATAAGGAATATCTTGACCCTCAGGCAGTTTTTAGTGTTATCAATGGCGATATTGCCAATGTTAGTGGCGAGTCGGCTTTCCGTGTTTTGGATAGTGTGATGCACCTCCCGAGGCCTGATAATCATGTTCCTGGGCCTGCCGAGGACACCTGTTTTGTGGTGATTGGCAACCACGACATTTATTTCAACTGCCAGGAGTATTATCAAAAATATTTCCACACCTCGACCTACTGCGTGGAGGTGCGCACGGTGGGTGGCAAGCGAGATTTGTGGGTCTTCCTGGATAGCGGCAACGCTACCCACGGCAGACGTCAGCTGGTGTGGCTCAAGGAGTTGCTGGAGCATCGGGGCGAGTATCGCCATGTGGTTGTGAACACCCACACCTGCCTTTTTCGCAACAGCTATAACTATAGCACCACCCCCGCTGCAAATTTGCCCGAGGAGGAGTACTACGAGCTTGTCAAGTTGATGAGTGACAATCAGGTGAGCCTTTTCCTCATGGGTCATTTCCACCACAAGGAGGAGCATGTGCTGGGAGGGGTGCCGTATGTGATGAGCAGCAATATGGATGTGCAGGACGAGGTGCCCAGCTACCTGAGGGTGAGCCTCGGCGATGGGGTTGATTATGAGTATAAAAACCTGTATTGATGGAGATTAATTTGCTACATATAGTGAAAAAAACAGTTACATATCTGCTGGCCTTAGGGTGTTTGGTGCTGGGTGGGTGCGCCAAACAGGGCTACCCTTCGGGCGGTCCCAAGGATGTTGCGCCCCCCGTGGTGCAGAGTGCCACGCCCGAAAGCGGGACGCTCAATTTTGCCGAAAAATCCTTCTATATCGCCTTCGACGAGTATGTGCAGGTGAAGGATGCCGACAATAACATCCTCGTGTCGCCCCCCATGAAGCACAAACCCGAATACAGCCCCAAAGGCCGTGGCATCGTGGTGAAAATCAACGACACCCTGTTGGCAAACACTACCTATCTGTTCCAGTTCAAAGGGGGCATCGTCGATTTCAACGAAGGTAACGCCCTGCCCAGTTATGAGTATGTCTTTTCCACGGGCAGCAGCATCGACAGCATGACCCTCCGTGGGCGTGTGCTGGACGCTTTCACGGGCAATCCCCGCGAGGAGGTGGTCACCGTGGTGGCTTACCTTGTGGGCGATACGGCTTGGGACGACAGCATTGCCGCCAAAGAGCAGCCGATGTATATGACCCATAGTGACAAACAGGGCAATTTCGCCTTCAACCATATCCGCGAGGGGCGCTACAAAGTGCTTGCCTACGAGGATGGCGACAAGAACCTGCGCCTCAACACCGGCGAGGCGGTGGCCTTCATCGACAGCCTCCTCACCGCTGAGCGTATGCACCCCGATCCTCACCCTGTCGATACTGTGGCCGATTCTACGCATATTGCCGACATCGTGGCCGATACGATTGCCCAACCTCTCGCCGACACGGTTCCTTATGCCGAGTATCTGATGAATATTTCTTTGGACAAGAAGGAGATACAGCGTGTGGACAAAGCCGAGTTCAAGCGCAAAGGTTTCATACAAATCACCACCAAAGTGCCGCTGAGCCAAGACTTTTCGGTTGCACCTTTGGGTGATGAATCGGGCAAATGGGAGCTTCAGTCGCAGCTGAACAAAGGGTGCGACACCCTCAGCCTTTGGACCGCCAGCGGTGATTGCGACTCGATAAAGCTTGTGCTTCTCGACACCCTCACCCAGCTCAACGACACCCTCAGCCTTCAATTCCGCACCAAGAAGTCGCGTGCCCAGCAACAACCTGCCAAAGTGGTACTTATGAAGAGTCTTGTTGCATCCAAGCACCCCTATTTCGACACCCTTTGGCTCTCCTTTGAGAACCCTGTGTCGGGCACCACTTTCTCGGGCGAGAAAGCCGACTCTATAGTGAGCATCATGTCGCTCAGCGACAGCAGCATCAGTTACTGTGGCGTGGTGTTCCAAAGGGGGCCTTTGATGGGCACTCGCGCCCACATCAACTTTGTGGGTAAGGCGGGCGAGAAGTATCAGTTCACCCTTTTGAAAGGCCTCTTCCACGACGCATACGGCAACAGCAACGACTCCCTCACTTTCTCCACCGAATACACCAAAGTGGAGGATTATGGCAACATTTTGCTGACTGTGGAAAGGGATGTTTCGTATGCCCCAGGGCAGCCTCTCATCGTTCAGTTGCTCAACGAGAAAGGCGATGTGGTGCAGGAGCAGAAGAGCCAGGGCGGCCTTGTCACCTTTGCCCATCTTGCAGGAGGCAAATATCGTTTCCGTGCCATCCTCGACAGCAATGCGGATGGGAAATGGACCCCAGGCGACTATTGGCTTCATCGCCAACCCGAGGAGGTACGCTTTTTCGACAAAACATTGGAACTGAGAGAAAACTGGGATATGAAGGAAACATGGACAATAGGAAAATGAGAACAATAAACACACCAGTTACAAGTCACTAATCACCAATCACAAGTCACAAGTCACCAATCACAAGTCACAAATCACTAAAGAATTGAACAACACGGTACAAAAGAAACTATTTTCGGGACTCTTCTGGGTCTTGCTGCTCAATCTGCTGATTAAGCCTTTTTGGTTTTTCGGCATCGAGGTAAGTGTGCAGAATGCTGTGGGTGCTGAGGCGTATGGTTTCTATTTCACCCTGTTCAACTTTGCCTATATTTTCAACATCCTTCTCGATATCGGCATCACCAACTTCAACACCCGCAACATCGCACAGCATCCCCAGCTTATCGACAAACACCTTTCGGGCATCCTCTGCGTCAAGTTGCTCTTGCTGGCTCTTTATGTGGTGGTCACCTTCACGGTGGGGCTGCTGCTGGGCTACACTTCGCGCCAGTTCTATCTCCTGGCCTTCCTCACCTTCAACCAGTTCCTGAACTCGCTGATACTCTATTTGCGAAGCAATTTCGAGGGACTGCTGCTGTTCAAATGGGACAGCATCATCAGCATCCTCGACCGAGTGATAATGATATTCATTTGTGGTGCATTGCTTTGGTTTCCAGGGCATCCTGCGTTTTGTATCGAATATTTTGTGTATGCACAAACGGCGGCATATCTCCTCACCGCTGCTACCGCTTTGATGGTGCTCATGCGCAAGACGGGTTTTCGCCGTCTCCGTTTCAACTGGCCTTTCACCCTCGTAGTGCTCAAACAGAGTGCCCCCTTTGCCTTGCTGGTGCTGCTGATGGCCTCCTACAATCGTTTGGACCCAGTGCTGCTGCAAAAACTCCTGCCCGATGGCGATTATCAGGCGGGCATCTACGCTGGCGCTTTCCGTCTTTTGGATGCCCTGACCATGGTGGCATACCTGGTGAGTGTTCCGTTGCTGCCCGTTTATTCAAAATTGACAAAACAAAATTCCGAATCGGGAAATCTGTTAAAAGATACCACTCGGATGGTCTTCTCCATGATGATGGTGTTCTCCGTCATGGCAGCGGTGCTGTGCTATTTTATGGCCGACCCGCTGATGGATCTGCTTTATCGCAACAACCCCGCCGAATATACCCCTGTGTTCAAGATATTGGTGTTCGGCATCATCCCCATCTCCATAACCTATGTCTTCGGCACCCTCCTCACCGCTGCGGGGCGTTTGCGACAATTGAACATCTTGGCGGCTTGCACATTGCTCATCAATGTGGCCGTCAACCTGCTGCTGATACCATTGCTGGGTGCCGTGGGTTCGGCATGGGCCAGTTTGGCGGCACAAAGCTTTATGGCCCTCACCCAGTTGGTGGCAGCCTTGCGAATCTTCAACCTGCGTCCCAGCTGGGGCTACATACTAAAACTCCTATTGTTCACGTTAGTAATAGTGGGTTGTAATCTGATTCCCGCAGGGTCGATGTGGTTCAGATTGGTGCTTGTAGTTGTTTTAGGACTATCGATAGCTATACTTTTGAAATTGATTAATCCATTTGAAATAAAGAAAATAATAACCGAAAAAGAAATATAAACTATGAAAAGAGCATACGTTTTCCCAGGGCAGGGAGCCCAGTTTGTAGGCATGGGCAAAGACCTTTACGAAGGCAGCGCACAGTGCCGCGACATGTTTGAGCAGGCCAACGACATCATCGGTTTCCGCATCACCGACCTCATGTTTGCCGGCACCCCCGACGACCTCAAGCAGACCAAGGTCACCCAGCCCGCCATCTTCCTCCACTCCGTCATCCTCGCCGCCTATATGGGCGACCAGTTCCGCCCCGACATGGTGGGAGGCCACTCTTTGGGCGAATTCAGCGCCTTGGTGGCTGCCGGAGCCATGAGCTTTGACGACGGATTGCGCCTCGTCATTGCCCGTGCCAACGCTATGCAGAAATGTTGCGAGCTGCACCCCTCCACCATGGCCGCCATCGTCAAGTTGCCCGACGATGTGGTCGAAAAGGTGTGCGACGAAATTACTGCGGCAGGCCACATCGTGGTGCCAGCCAACTACAACACCCCTGGTCAGCTGGTCATCAGCGGCACCCTCGAAGGGGTGGCCGAAGCCTGTGCCAAACTCAAGGAGCTCAAAGGCCGCGCCCTGCCTCTGGCCGTGGGAGGAGCCTTCCATTCACCCTTGATGGAGCCTGCCCGTGTCGAGTTGGCCGAAGCCATCGAGAAAACCCAGTTCCACCAACCCGTCTGCCCCTGCTATCAGAACGTCTGTGCCTTGCCCGTCAGCGACCCTGACCAAATCAAGGCCAACCTCAACAAACAGCTCACCTCGCCCGTGCGTTGGACAGCCACCGTGCAGAACATGTTGGCCGATGGTGCCGAAGAATTTATCGAAGTGGGCCCCGGCACAGCCCTGCAAGGCATGGTCAAACGCATCAACGCCGAAGCTAATGCCCACAGTGTCGAAGTCTGATAGTTGAAGACTCGTCAACCCCAAATCTCCGCTAAAAAATCGAGAAAATGAGAAAAATCTTTATCCTATTCATTGTGCTCCTGGCCGCCATACCTTTGCGGGCACAAATCTACATAGGGGTGCGAGGCGGCATCACCCTCCCCAACGGTTTCTATGCCGACTCGCGCATGAGCGACAACGAGTGGATGTTCACCCAGGGCCATCAGAAACGTGCCGGAGCGGGGAAAGGCTTTGTGGCAGGCTTGGAAGCACGCTACGAGATGCCCTTCCTGGTCGGCCTCTCCGCGGTGCTGGATTGCGACTATCTGCAGAGCAACATGAACAAAGACGTCACCAACTATTTTGAAACCGCCTACGCCCGCAAGTTCGCCAACTGTGACGCCTACGAAATGCAGCTGCCCCAATTCCGCCACATCCCCATCCTTCTCGGCGCCCGCTACAGCTACCCTTTAAGTACAGGCTTGGACTTCTACGGCCAGGCCCTCTGCGGCCTCAACATCCGCATGGTCTCCGACTGGACCCTCTCGTATGCCAGCGGCGAATGGGTGGCCAGCGACGGACAGTCGTTCAGCAATTTCAGCACCGTTCGCACCTACACCTACGACAACGCCGTCACTTTTGCCTTCCGCCTGGGCGTGGGCATCATGATACGCAAAATGGTGAGCCTCGAAGCCAGCTACAATATGTTGGGTCGTAGCCCCCTGTCGTGGACCTATACCTGCAACGACACCTACAACGTCTACGGCGATGTGCGTGAAATACCCACCGAAATCCACGAAACCTTCACCGATGTCAACCCCACAATGGTGTTAGTAACCCTGGGTTTCCACCTCAACCCCTTCAAAGGTCTTCGCCGCAACGTCCAAGATTGGTGATTTTTGAATTTTCCATTCTTTTATGATTCGGTTAATTCGAGATATTCAAACAACCCAAAGCAGGCTCGGATGTCATCCGAGCCTGCTTAGTATAATGATTTCTAATCCTCAAAAATTTATAATGAATTATTTGAAGCGGATTGTAAATCCTTATATTTAATTGTGTCAGATTGTAAATCCGACACTACGGCACCCCTCAGAACATCCCCGAGAACGGGGGTTTTATTTAGAAATGCCCTTATGTTTAGAACCGCTTAATCTCATCCGTCGAACTCGACTCAATTTTATGATTGATTTTCTTCAGGCCGAAATTGTATTTCAGACTGATTAGAAACAAATACCGTGAATTGTAATCATAGTCGTTTGACTGGTATTTGTAACTGTATTCAAACACTTGGAAACTGGTGAAAAAGTCATACTTGACAAGGCCTTGGATTGTAAGTTTGTCCTTGAATAGTTTTTTTGAAAAACTAAAATCCGTATCAAGACGCTTTCCTCTTTTTCTCATGCCTTGGGCTGGACGATAAAACTTCACGTTGAAATCCAAATTCCAGCCATCAGGTAAAGAAAACTGGTTGATGAAATTGAAATAATAAGCAGGATAACGGAACTCATATTCCACACCATCATCAACAATGACAACGGGACTGTACGAAAAAGATGTCGATGGCTGTATATGCCACCATGACGTCAAATCGAAACTACAGCCTACATTGACCGAAACGCTCCATGTGTTCTTGACATTATCATAATACAACGTGTAATTCTCAATCATCACAGAATCATTTACATACATAAGATTAGTCGGGTCTTCGATGTAAGAGAAAGAAAGACCGCCAAAAAGCATCTTGTTGTGCGAAAGGTTGAATGCAACGCTATTGTACATGGTAGGTTTCAGCCACGGATTGCCATGTCTCGTTGACAGTGAATTAATGTATATCATGCTGTTATTGAGACTGCTGTACCCCGGACGGATAATCCTTCTCGAAACCGTCAGTCGGCAAGTCGTCTTGTCGGTTATCTGATAGCCGACGGCAATGTTCGGGAAAAACTGCAAGTTATTGTTTAGAGTATTGTTGTTTTCCGATATATTATCAGTATTGGTGTATTCGCCGCGAACTCCCACATTATAACTGAATCTGTTGACCTTGAACGAGAACATGGCGTATGCGGCAAACAGTCTTTCCTGAAACAGCACATCGTTGCTGAAAACACTGTCCGTAATCCAAATGCCGTCAATCAATCTGTTAAAATCCAGTCCGCTCTCCGATCTCACATCCGAAAACTTAAATCCAAAGTCAAACTTGCCCTTCGATTTTAAGACAGGCACCGTCAAATCAGATTTTATCGAATACAGTTTGTAATTGTTGTTAAAATCAAACTTCATACTATCGGCAGCCGCACCCGAATCACGCTCAGAAATATCATCATGCGAGTCAATGGAATAAATGGTATAGTTGCCCAAGACGGTCAGTTTCACACCCGAATCCCATTTATGATAATAATTAAGCCCCATCGAGTTTTGGCGCGACTTGTCGAATATGTTTTTCTCGAGATATGAAGTTGGTAATTCGACAAAGTTTTTCGTTATAAACATGTTGGATTTCGACAATTCATCCGCACGATCCGCGAAGCCATCAAAATAAGCATCAATATTGCTGTTTTTGTTTATATCATATTGAACATCAATCGTATAGCCTATTTTTTCAAAATCTCCTTCATCAATATGATCCTTTTGCGCCGAAAAATGATAATCCTCTTTTTGGTAGCGTTCCATTGTTTTTTCAATTGATTTTTCACCGCCTTTCTCGCCGTTTACGCTGGCATAAACATGCAGTTTTTTCCCTTCGTATGATAATTCAGGAATCAAGGATGTCTTGCCTCTTTTGCCTTGCGAATAATTCAGCGTCACCGATCCGTTCAGTCCATCTCCAATGCCTTTTTTTGTGATGATGTTGATGACGCCGTGCCCTTCCGCTTCATATTTCGCCGACGGATTATCAATGATTTCAATCTGCTGGATGCGAGATGAATTTATCAACTTCAATTCGTTTTCGCTTCTGATTTGCCTTCCATTGATGAGTATCAGCGTCTTGTCGCGCCCCGCCAAACTTATTGTTCCATCAATATCGGTAATGACGTATGGCGTGCGACGGAGCACATCCGTAGCATCGCCAGCGTTGCTGATGGTCGTACCGCTGATATTGTAAACGAATTTGTCATCCTCTATCGTCATAAAGGGTTTCTTTCCCGTCACGACCACATCACCAAGCATTATGGTATCACTGATGAGGGAATTCAACGAATCGAGCATTTTGTCTCCGACAACTTGTGCCGACAAACAGATTGGAAGTAGGCTTATTGCGAGCAAAATGCAACTAATCTTTCTCATAACATAATGGGGTTTTGTCTACTTGTAGAGTTGAATAATGAAGTTCAAG
>JAZUIX010000014.1:0-4847 GCA_045642445.1 Bacteroidales bacterium
CTCTTTGTAGGCGGAGGAGTCTTTGTCGGTGGCTCTTTTGATGGCACGTTCGACGTTGTCTTTGGGCATGCTCTCGTTCTTGGCTGTGGCTATGAGCAGGCGGAGACGGAGGTTGCTGGAAGGATCGGGACCGCCGGCGAGGACGGCCAGGGTGATCTCCTTACCAATCTTGGTGAATGTGCGGGCCATGTGACCCCAACGTTTCAGTTTTCTTGCTTTGCGATATTCAAATGCGCGACCCATTTTAGTTAAGAGTTAAGAGTTAAGAGTTAAGAGGGTTGTTCCTTTGTATGAGGCTTGGCGTTCTCTCGACACTTAGCTCGTGATTAATACTTATTGTTTGTTTTATTTTTTCGATGTGTTATTTTATTATTTCTTGCTTTGCGATTAATATTAATTGTTTGTTCTATTTTTCGATGTATTGATTATTGACACTAGCATTTTTATGATTTCGTCGGTTGCATTGTAGTAAGCATCAAATACTTTTTGGTCGATTTTTTCGGCTTCGAAGGCAATCTCTAACCAGTATGCGGTTTCTTCGGCTTCTTTCAATGCGATGTTCATTTTGCTGATGAAGTCGGGAGCACTTTGTGCCCGATAGCCTTCTCTGATATTTGCACCGATGCTTGTCCCTGAGCGAAGTATCTGAGTTGACAGGTTGTGCTGCCGTTCTTCGAGTAGCTTGTCGGCCAATCGAATAATGGCTACGGCCAGTTTCTTGCTCTTCAAATAGACAGGACCTTTTTCCATGGTAGTTCTGGGCTTAGGGAGATGCTGTTTTTTGTCGGAATGAGTTTCGGATAAGGGGTAAGTTCTTAACTCTTAACTCTTAATTCTTAACTCTTGCAAGAATTTGGTGCATTCTTCGAATGTTTTGAAGGTGTGGTTTTCGGGGACGACGGAGGGGATGACGTTGAGGGTGCGGAGCATATACATGGGCTGGGGCTGGATGATGGTCATGAGCACCAGTATGTTGCGCGCTTGGAGGTCTTTGATGGCGGTCTCCATGGCGTAGAGTCCCGACTGATCCATGAAGCTGACAAGTTTCATGCGGATGATGACCACTTTGGCGTCGTTGGGGACATCTTCCATCACTTCTTTGAATTTGTTGATGGTGCCGAAGAAGATGGGGCCGTTGAGTCGTTGGATGTATATGTGTTGGCGCATCTCGTCGGGGATGCCGCCTTCGTCGTTCCAGGGGAGGGTCTTGTCGAAATTGGCCTGACCGGGGTCGGGGAGGCCTTTGTGGAGGTCGGCAGAGGTCATGGTGGAGGAGCTGTAGCCGCCCTCGACGAGGTCGCTGGCACGTTTCATGAACAGCACACAGGCGATGACCATGCCGATACCCACGGCGGTGAGGAGGTCGACAAACACGGTGACGAGGAAGACCACGATGAGCACCACGGCGTCGGCCTTCGGGATTTTGAAGAGGTCTTTGAAGCCTTTGAAGTCGATGATGCCCCAGCCGACGGTGATGAGGATGCCGGCGAGAACAGAGAGGGGTACGTATTTTACCAAGCTGCCCAAGCCGAGGAGTATGGCGAGGAGCAGGATGGCGTGCACCATGCCGCTGATTTGTGTGCGTCCGCCACTCTTCACGTTGACAACGGTACGCATGGTGGCACCTGCACCTGGAAGACCGCAGAAAAGGCCCGCAACAGCATTGCCGATGCCTTGGCCGATAAGTTCTTTGTTGGGGTTGTGTTTGGTCTTGGTGATATTGTCGGCCACCACGGAGGTGAGGAGCGTGTCGATAGAGCCGAGGCCTGCAAGAGTGAGGCCGGGGATGAGGGATGCTTTGAGGACGGTAAGCCAGTCGATGCCGCCGAGTTCGATGCCTGCTTTTGCGAAGAAAGGCATGGGAAGGCCGGAGGGGATGTCGCCGATGATGAGTTTGCCGTCGAGTTTGCAGAAGAGCGAGATGACGGTCATAACGATAAGGGCCACAAGTGTTGCGGGCACCTGGGTGGTGAGGTTGGGGAAGTACAGGATGATGAGTATGGTGCCGAGGCCGAGCAGGAGGGCTTTGATGGAGATGCCTTGAGCAACAGCGTCGGGGATGCCCATAAGGAGGTCAATCATGCTGCCGGAGCCTTTGAGTCCGACGAGGGGGTAGAGCTGCTGCAGGATGATGATGACACCGATACCGCTCATGAAGCCGGAAAGGACGGGGTAGGGGATATAGCGGATGTATTTGCCCAACTTGATGATGCCGAAGAGAATTTGGAAGAGTCCGCAGAAGAGACCCGCCAAAGCCATGCTGATGAGCACGGAGGAGATGTTGCCTTGCGAACTGGCCCAGGCACCGCTGATGAGGGTGGCTGCCACCACGGTCATGGGACCTGTAGGGCCGCTGATTTGGCTGTGAGTGCCGCCGAAGAGGGCAGCGAAGAAACCGAGCATGGTTGCACCGACAAGACCTGCCAGAGCGCCAGCCGAAGCGGCGGAGGGGTCGTTGATGCCGCCAAAAGCCTGAATACCGAATGCCAATGCGAGGGGAAGAGCGACAATGCCAGCAGTTACGCCGCCAAAAATGTCGCCTTTGATGTTGTTTGTCTCAATGAATTTCATCTAATGAATTAAGTATAAATGTGGTATTAATAATTATATATTATGTTAGAATTTGCAAAGATACGAATTTTCTATCATTTTGTGATAATCGATGCTTTGATTCCTTGTCATTTTAATGTTTTGAGGGTCATTTTGTCATTTTCAGTGCGGCCCAGGTGTGGCGAGTTTTGGTTTTGGTTAGGGTGAGGCCGAGGGTGGCGGCATGTTGTTGGAGCACAGGGATGTCGCTCTCGTAGAAGCCGCTGAGGAGGAGTGTGCCGCCAGGGTTGAGGACGGAGGCGTAGGCGGCCATGTCGTTGAGGAGGATGTTGCGATTGATGTTGGCTATAACGAGGTCGAAATGTTTGTCGGAGGTGAGCAGAGATGCATCGCCGATGAGGATGTTGAGTTCGACATTGTTGCGTTGGGCGTTCTCCAAAGCGTTGTTGTAGGCCCATTCGTCGATATCGATGGCTTCGACGTAGGAGGCTCCGCGTTTTTTGGCCAAGATGGCAAGCACGGCAGTTCCGCAACCCATATCGAGCACACGAAGGCCCTGCATGTCGATTTCGGCCAGATAGGAGAGCATCATGTAGGTGGTTTGATGGTGGGCCGTTCCGAAGGACATCTTGGGCTCTATTTCGATTTCGTGATCCACATCGTCACGATGCTCGTGGAAAGGGGCACGGACCCATATCTTGGCCCCGTTGTCGGCTTCCACGAGGACGGGCTGGTGCTGCTTTTCCCACTCTTCGTTCCAGTTTTTGTCGGGCATCTCGGCCACAGCGTGAGTGATGTGTGCGAGCGATTCGAGGTCGGCAATCTGTGATTGGAGCCATGCGGCATTATATTGTTCGCTCGGGACGTAAGCTTTGAGGCCGTCGGGGGTCTCGACAAAACTATCGTAGGGGCCTTCATTGCCGAGAGCATCGACGAGGAGGTCGCGGAAAGGGTCTATGGGGTTGAGTTGGATGGTTACTTCGGTGTACTTCATGTTAATTGAAAATTGAGAATTGAGAATTATTGGGCGGGGCCGTTTTTTTAATTGAGAATTGAGAATTGAGAATTGAGAATTGAGAATTGGGCGGTGCCAGTTTGAATTGAGAATTGAGAATTGAAAATTGTTAAGGTTGGCTATTGTGTTGCCAGATCACAGATTACTAATTTTTCAAAATCGTATTCTACGTTCATGAGGAAGAGTCCTTGCGGAGGCATGGAGACACCTGCGGCACAGCGGTCTTTGCATTCGATGATATTGCGAAGTCCGTCGAGGCTGAGTTTGCCACGACCCACATCGAGCAGGGTGCCTGTGACGGAACGCACCATGTTGCGAAGGAAACGATTGCTGCGGATGGTGAAAACCCACTCGTCGTCGACCTCGTCCCAGTGGGCCTCGGTGAGGTGGCAGATGTTGGTCTTTACCTGGGTGTGGAGTTTGGCGAAACTGGTAAAGTCCTCATACTCCATCAGCACCTTTGCGGCTTGGTTCATCACGTCGAGGTCGGGGTGGAAGTAGATGCGGCTGTAAAGGCCTTGTTTGAAAGGAAGTCTGCGGTCGCTGACATGGTATTGGTAGGTTCGGGCGGTAGCGTCGAAACGGGCATGAGCGTTGTCTTTGACGGGAAAAATGTCGAAGATGGCAATGTCGGCAGGCAGGAAACTGTTGAGTTTGAAAGTCAGTTGTTCGCAACTATCTATAGCAGATTCGGTGGTGAAATGGGCGTAGAAGTCGCTTGCGTGGACACCCGTGTCGGTGCGGCCACATCCCACGATGGCGATAGGTTGGCGCAGCAAGGTGGAGAGAGCCTGCTCGAGGGTGAGCTGCACGGTGGGCAGTTCGGGCTGGGTCTGCCATCCGCAGTAATTGGTGCCGTTGTATGCCAGGTGGATAAAGTAACGCATTTCTTTGATTGATGATTAGTTTTGATTTAGGTGGGTTCTATAAATTGATTTCTTGGGATTTTGTGTTGGTTTTGGAACAGATTGCTGAGCGGAACGAGATGAAGAGTTCCAGTGGAACTCGATAGCGTTCTGCGAAGCAGATTCCGCACGGAGTAAGGAAAGCGGAGAATCCGCGGGCTACATGACCGAGTGACAAACAGCAAGATGACCAAAAACGGCCAAAATCGCAGAAAAGTATTTATTTAACGATTATCCGCATATAGGTGATTGTTTGAAAAAGTTGCCTGACGGCAAGAAATAAAGCCCTCTTTCGAGGGGAAATAGTCTGCCCCTTCGGGGGAAATAGGATTAAGGAAATATTTTGCTGGCACATTCACCTCTTTGCGGATAATCAT
>JAZUIX010000015.1:0-4066 GCA_045642445.1 Bacteroidales bacterium
AGGTGCACATCTATGCCGACGAAGGCGGCTTCTACACCGCCATCGTATATTCCAAGTCCCTCAAGCGCAATGTGAGGCTGGTGGTGTTCCAACCCAAGGATGGGAAACACATCCTCTATTTCTCCACCGATACAGATATGAGTGCGAAGGATGTCGTGGAATACTACCGCACGCGTTTCCAGATCGAGTTCTGCTATCGCGACGGAAAGCAGTTTGCCGGGCTCTGCGAATGCCAGGCCAGGGACTTTGCCAAACTGGATTTTGCCTTCAATGCCTCTCTAACTGCCGTCAATGTGGCAAAGATCGTCATCAAGGAGCACTATCCCACTTTCTCTATAGCAAACCTTAAGTCGCTGTTATACAATGCATATATCATGAACCGATTTTTTGTCATATCGGGTTTCCGTCCGAACAAGTCAATAAATGCCAAAATTGTCAAAGAACTCTTTAATATTGCGGCTCCTGCCGCCTAATTGTTAACTTTTTTCTACCGAACCATTGTAAATAATGAATCCCATATAAATATCCTTACCCTACTTCAAAGAATTACACGTTGTTACCATTCAATATTTTGGGGAAACGAAAAATATTAAATGGAAACATGATGATTGCTATTTTACACGTTCCATGCAATTGAGGACATCTAACGAACGAATAATATTGGCAACATCTTTGTCTGGTATATTATAGAAAAAAAGACTTGCACAATCTTTACGGGCATAATAATAACACCTATCGGTATCCCTCTTCCGTCTAAAAAGATCTAATTCTACGTGTAATTGGTGATTTCTCGAAGGCAAATCATTCATATTTATTACGACTGCCGAATCTACTGTTAATGAGCACACGCTCCTCGCTGACTGTATCATTATATAACCAGTTGTGTCAACGAAAAAAATACAATTAGTATAAAAATCATCAATAACCCAAGCCTCTGTCACAGATAGTGGAAGTTTCATTGAAACAGCCATTGGTTTCCAGCACTCTTCATCACGAGTAATATATCCTGGTGTCCATGTCAGACATATGCAGCTATCGTTAGGCACTAACCAATGATTTACATTAATCATAAAATCACGCAGGCATACTTTTGAAGACATTTGATCTGTACAGCCATCCATAACTTTTTTTTGTGCGTGCCCAGAAGAAGCAATACAAAGTATGATTACTAAAAAAAATAATCTATTCATATTATAAATTACCAAATTTATTTTCGAAATTCCAAAGAGACATATGCATTAATACACTATCATTTATCTTACTATAAAAGCTGATATATGCTATATAATCATTTTTATCATGCGAATATCCTTGTACGGGCTTGTTAAAAACATTTTGCCAGCTAATAATTGCCCCTACTTGATTTTCAAAAAATTGCGCTTCCAAGTCAATAACAGACGGCTTTTCGCTACCAATTAATACTGGAGTTGAATCAATTTGCACTGGATGTGAGTGAATAAGGTAAGCAATAGTTTTCCCTTTGTTTAACAATTCTTTTAAAGACCCTTCCCATTGCGTGGAAGTGATTTTTTCCTTATTTCCTATTGCATCTTTTGAACTACAGCTTCCATCTGTTGCAACTGCAATTCCTTCCTCACATTTCGGCATATCTTTCCCAATTTTCTTCATTCTCGCTATAGTGGCTTTATTGGGAATTGTTATATGATATTTTCCTCCATTGCCATTTTCATTTGGAGCATCCATAACGATATAACGTTTATATTCGTCGGAATCTATTTGTTCAATAAGTTTGCCGTGAATATCGTAATAGTATGTCCCTTTTTTCTCTTTAATAAAAAGATTTTGTTGATTAGTAACTTCCTCGTGGTTAGCAATATTGCTAAAGTTGCTCACGGAGTTCCAACTATTCATCCACTGATATAGAGGTGCCATTATGAAATATTTTTTGGGGAACATTATTATGTATATATGTTGCGATTCTTTTATAATAGTATAAATAAAAGTAAAGTGAATGGGTTTACGGATTAATAAAAAAACTTGATATAGAAACGTCCTTTAGCGTGTATCTTTGACTGAACGCATAATCAATCTCGGTGGTTGGAGCCACATATCCAAACTTTTTTCTCCAATCTACTGTGATAGGGACTCCGCCAATGCCATGACCCTCAAACATGGTCTCCCCACGCATAGAGTAAATCCCTAAAAATTCCCCAACAATGCCACATCCGTTTTCACAACCATCCGCCATAAAAAAAAACATATCTCCATCTTTTTGAACCGACATCCCAAGTACAGGAATTGATTTGTATTTGATAAATTTACCATTCGTGTTATAGGCATATTTAGATGGGGATTTAATATAGTGCCAGTGTTTTAGTTTTCCATTGCGGTAAACCTCAATTCGTTGATTCCTAACTACAGGGTAAGAGTAGACCTTCAATGTTTCATTCCACTTTAATGTATCTTTATAAACAATTGTCACCAAACGCATAAGGGTATTTTCATATTCTATAGTGGCGTATATAGTATCATACAAATTCCCACTCGAAAAACCAACTTGTGCCGAAACATTAATTGAGAAAAGAAAAAGACAAATTCCAGAAAAAACAAATTTCTTCATACCTCTATTAACTTACGGCGGGTTCTATAAATTCATTTTTTGACCTAAAGATGGCATAGAACCCTTTATTCCTCCTTTTAGGTTATTTAACTTCTTTTACAGCCTCATTTATCGAATAGGTTTCGAGGACTGATTTCGGTTGCAAAGTTACACTTTTTTCTTCATTTACGAGTTGAGTCACGCCCTCATTAGTTGTGCTTCAGATATAGCATATTGTTCTTGTAGTCGAAAATGACGTTGAAGTGGCGGAAGAAGTCTGTGCCGAGAAGAATGTCGGAATTTAAAAAGGACAAATCCATCATACTCCCTGGTATTTTCGCCACAACACGGTGGTTGTCATCCATGAGTTCAATTGGGAAATTCATGCTGTCGACGGCGGAACCAATATATGAAAGAATCAGCCATGCAAGTGAACTGGTGTCTATTTGGCTAAAATGCTGGTCAACACGATTCAAAAAAGCAGAATCGAAAGCTGTTCCACCCGCATTTCCCAAATCCAGGAACACCCGTGCTATGCAGGGTGCCCCGTCTTTTAGCCTGAACCCATCGGTCTGGACACACCTGAATCGAGGGACGCCTTGCTGATTAGTAAATTCCATAGGGATTGCCTTATATTGGCCTATCGATGCTGGGAGATGATTGCTCAAGACCATAAAATGCCGCTGGAGGTCAATCTCCACGACATATTTTTCAAAGACATCACGACCTATTGTTGCACCCAAAGAGGGCATGCTGTACATCAGTGCGGCCCATTTGTTGATGTCTAATGTATCCAGTCGAAATGATGTATGCCCGATTTTATAACAAAGGCTGTCCGTCACCACGCTATAACGCGCGATGTCCGCTAATTCCTCTGAGCCACGTTTAGCCCGCAGTGTGTCGGTTCGATAAACCCTATAAGTGAAATCCAGTTTTGCGGCCAAATCGGGGTCGATGTCAGAGCGGTAGCAACCATTGTCAACAAGAACGGTGTCAACCTTCAACCCATTTATTTCGACACTACAGAATATTCCGCCAGAGCCTGGATACCCCCAATCGGTTTCAAAACAGATGGGGATGGTGTCCGCAAATGGAGGCTCGGCCACGGCCTTTTCTCTCGTCCCGCTCTTGCAGGCGGTCATAGCGGCAAGGGCTACCATCGCCGCGCATATCATCAATGCTTTCTTCATGTTCTAAACAATTAAGGTGGGTTCTATAAATTCATTTTTTGACCTAAAGATGTCATAGAACCCTTTATTCCTCCTTTTAGGTTATTTAACTTCTTTTACAGCCTCATTTATCGGATAGGTTTCGAGGACTGATTTCGGTTGCAAAGTTACCCTTTTTTCTTCATTTTCGACAATTATTAATCAAAAAATAACTATTATTTGTGGGGGTGATTATCAGTTAGTTAGCAGTAATCCAATCTTTATGCAATCCCATGTGCGGGCTGGTGTTTAGAGGTGTTGGGATGGTCAGAGCAAAGGCATGCATAGCGATGACAAA
>JAZUIX010000016.1:0-5824 GCA_045642445.1 Bacteroidales bacterium
ACCATAAGGATACGATAACGATACCATAACGTTGGGAGAATAGAGGAAGGAGATTGATGCGATATTCCAAGCGTCACAATTTATTTTTCAAATACCACACAAATGCCAATAAAAAGAAAAATATATTTTTTTAAAAATATATACCATATAAATAAGAAAAAAATCGTATCTTTGCAAAATATTTTTTGAACAAGAAAAAGCATATCTCACTATGAGCGAAGAACAGAACACTCAGACAAACTACAGTGCAAATAATATTACCGTGCTCGAAGGCTTGGAAGCCGTCCGCGTGCGTCCCGCCATGTATATCGGCGATGTCAATTTCCGCGGCCTTCACCACCTCGTCTATGAAGTTGTGGACAACTCCATCGACGAAGCCCTCGCCGGCTATTGTACCAAAATATACGTCAGCATCAACGAGGACAACAGCATCACCGTCGAGGACAACGGTCGCGGCATCCCCGTCGACATGCACGAAAAAGAGCACCGCTCGGCCCTCGAAGTCGTCATGACCGTGCTCCACGCCGGCGGCAAATTCGACAAGGGTTCTTACAAAGTGTCCGGAGGTCTTCACGGCGTGGGCGTTTCCTGCGTCAACGCCCTCAGCGAGCACATGATCGTCAATGTCTACCGCGAAGGAAAGACTTATCAGCAGGAATATTCCAAAGGCAAACCCCTCTACGAGGTCAAAGTGGTCGGCTCTGCCGAAAAAACCGGCACCCGAATCACCTTCCTGCCCGACAAGAGCATCTTCACCGTCACCGAATACGACTACAGCACCCTTCTCGACCGTATGCGCGAACTTGCATACCTCAACAAAGGTATCGACATCACGATTGAGGACAAGCGCCCCCTCAGCGACGGCACTTTCCAGAGTCACCATTTTTATAGCGAGAACGGATTGCGCGACTTCATCGCCTACCTTGACGAGAACCGCGAGAAACTCATGCCCGATGCCATCTATATCGAGGGCGAACGCAACGGCATCCCTATCGAGATTGCCATGCAATACAACAACACCTACAACGAAAACATCCATTCTTACGTCAACAATATCAACACACACGAGGGTGGCACCCACCTTGCCGGTTTCCGCAGCGGTCTCACCCGCACGCTGAAAACATACGCCGACAAGAGCGGCATGTTGGCCAAAGCCAAAGTGGAAATTTCGGGTGACGACTTCCGCGAAGGTCTCACCGCCATTATTTCCGTCAAAGTGGCCGAACCCCAGTTCGAAGGTCAGACAAAGACCAAACTCGGCAACACCGAGGTGCGTGGAGCCGTCGACTCCGCCGTCAGCGAGATGCTCGAGAACTACCTCGAAGAGCATCCCAACGAGGCCCGCACCATCGTCGAGAAGGTCATCCTTGCCGCCCGTGCCCGCCAGGCCGCACGCAAAGCCCGTGAGATGGTTCAGCGCGGCAACGTGTTCTCCAGCGCCGGACTTCCCGGCAAACTGGCAGACTGCCAGGACGGCGACCCCTCCATGTGCGAAATCTATTTCGTTGAGGGTGATTCCGCAGGCGGATCCGCCAAACAGGGTCGCGACCGCCGTTATCAGGCCATCCTGCCCCTCCGAGGCAAAATTCTCAACGTGGAGAAAGCCATGCGCCACCGTGCTTTTGAAAGTGAAGAAATCAAGAATATCTACACCGCCCTCGGCGTCACCATCGGCACCCCCGAAGACAGCCAGGCGCTCAACCTTGAGAAACTTCGCTACCACAAGGTCATCATCATGACCGATGCCGATGTCGATGGCGCTCACATCGACACGCTTATGCTCACCTTCTTCTTCCGCTACATGCCCGAACTTATCGAAAACGGCTATGTCTACCTGGCCACTCCCCCACTCTATCTCGTCAAAAAAGGCAACAAGAGTTTCTACTGTTGGACCGAGGAAGAGCGCGAACAAGCCATGGAGGCCGTGGGCGACAAGGGTGTGCATGTGCAGCGTTACAAAGGTTTGGGTGAGATGAACCCCGAGCAGCTGTGGGAGACCACCATGGATCCCGAACACCGCCAGCTCCGCCAGGTCACCATCGAAAACGCCGCCTCTGCCGACCGTGTCTTCAGCATGCTCATGGGCGACGATGTGCCTCCCCGCCGCGAATTTATCGAAAGCAACGCCACCTACGCCCAACTCGACCTATAATAACATTTAACATTATACACACATGAAGCAGAACCTTCTTCTTATCAGCAACTCTACCATGCGTGGCGAAGCCTACCTCGGATGGTGCAAAGATATGGTCGCCGACTTCTGCCGTCGCCACAATGTCAAACGTGTGCTCTTCGTGCCTTACGCCGGGGTGAGCCTTGCCGAAGGCGGTCTCAGAGACTCCTATAACGCCTACGAGGCAAAAGTGCAGAAAGTGTATGCCGAATTTGGCGTCAAACTTGTCAGCGTACACCACGCCACCGATCCCGTCAAGGCTGTTTACGATGCCGAATGTGTGGCCGTGGGCGGTGGCAACACCTTCCATCTGGTCAAAGAGCTGCACCGTTTAGGACTGATGCAGGCCATTAGCCGCCGTGCCAAGAGCGGTATGCCCTATATGGGATGGAGCGCAGGCAGCAACGTGGCTGGTCCCACCCTCTGCACCACCAACGACATGCCCATCGTCGAACCCGCAAGTTTTGACTGCATGGGCCTCGTCCCCTTCCAAATCAACCCCCACTACACCGATTTCTTCGACCCCAAACATGGTGGAGAGACACGCGACGACCGTTTGAAGGAATACATCATGGTCAATCCTTCCGCCGTTGTGGCCGCCATCCGTGAAGCCACAGCCCTCAGCCTTGAGGACGGCAAACTCACCCTCATCGGCAAACCCAACAAAATGAAGGTCTTCCACCAAAACATGGCCAACACCAAAGAGTACGGCCTTGATGACGACATCAACTTCTTATTGAAATAATATATAAAAGGTGAAAAGTGAGATGTGAATTGAACCCGATCTTTCTTTTCACCTTTCACTTTTCACTTTTTTCACCTTTCACTTTCAACCATTCCCAATCATGAAATACATCGGAGCACACGTCAGTGCCAGTGGCGGAATATGCAATGCCATCCTCAATGCCGAAGTCATTGGAGCCAATGCCTTCGCCCTCTTCACCCGCAACCAAAAAACCTGGGTCAGCAAACCGCTGAGTACCGCTGAAATACACTCATTCCAACAACTCCTCGCCGAGCGAGGATTCGACCCTCACTACGTGCTTCCCCACGACAGCTACCTCATCAACCTCGGCAATCCCGAAGAAGAAAACCTCGTCAAGTCGCGCAACGCCTTCCTCGACGAGATGACCCGCTGCCAGCAGTTGGGGTTACCGCTGCTCAACTTTCATCCTGGCAGTCACCTCAACAAAATTAGCGAAGAGGAATGTCTCGACCAAATAGCCGCAGAAATCAACAAAGCCCTCGCCCAAACCGAAGGCGTCACAGCCGTTATTGAAAACACTGCCGGACAAGGCAGCAACCTCGGCTTCAAATTCAGCCAAATAGCCCGCATCATTAGTGGTATCGACGATAAGAGCCGCGTAGGAGTGTGCATCGACACCTGTCACACATTTGCTGCCGGATATGATTTGAGCACCGAGATGGGCTACAACTTCACCTTCGACGAGTTTGAACACGAAATCGGATTCCAATATCTCCGAGCCATTCACCTAAACGACAGCAAAAAAGGATGCGGCAGCCATGTCGACCGTCATGAAACACTGGGCAACGGCTGTATCGGAAAAGAATTCTTCTCTCGCTTCATGCGTGACTCCCGTTTCGACAACATGCCCATCATCCTCGAAACTCCCGATCCCACCATCTGGGCACAAGAAATTGCCTGGCTCCGGTCTCTCTGCTAATTATTCACTGCTTCAAAACAAGTTTTTATAGGTTTTCTGTAATGAAAAGACTCCTTTTTTTAGCCTTAGCTGCAACGTTATTGTTTGCCTCGTGCAAGAAAGACACCGACTACCCTGTCGACGAACAAGACATCGTAATCTTGTACGACAACGATCCGCATTGCGAATTGGCCGGCTATCCCAAGATGGCCACCTTGCGCCAACAAATGTCTGCCACCACAGAATATGTGACAACCGTCTCCGTGGGCGATTTTCTTTCAGGCAACGTCTACGGCTCTGTTTCCAAAGGCGGATATGTGGTGAGATTGATGAACGCCACAGGTTACGACTATGTAACTCTCGGCAATCACGAATTCGACTACACCGTGCAAACCATGATGGACACCCTGGAACGGCTGACAGCAAAAGTGCTGTGCTGCAACTTCAGACGCACAACTGACAACAGTGCTGTCTATGCCGGCTACGACATCAAAAACTACGGCGGCAGAAAAGTAGCCTTTGTAGGCGTTACCACCCCATCCTCCATCACCACCAGCACCCCTGCCTACTTCCGCGACTCCGAAGGAAACATCTGTTACACATTCTGTCCCCACAACCTGCCCGACATTGTTCAAGCCCAGGTCGACCAGGCCCGCAACGAAGGAGCCGTATATGTAGTGCTCCTCTCCCATGTAGGGAGCAACGACAACGCCGTGCAGCAACTCATCGCCTCAACCTACGGCATCAACGTGGTGCTCGACGGCCACAGCCACGCCATAATACCGCAAAGCCACATCGCCAACCGCAAAGGCGAACAAGTGTTGCTCACCTCCTCGGGAACCAAGTTCCAAAACATCGGACGTGTTGTCATAAAATCCGACGGAACCATAACCAGCGAACTTGTATCCACTTCCGAATTATCCGACAATGCCACTGTCAAAGACCTATTAGACCGCATCACCGAAAACTACAGCACCATGGCCGCACGCCACATCGGTGTCTCCAAAGTCGCCCTACGCGCCACCGACGACAATGGCAACACAATCGTCCGCACACAAGAATGCACCATTGGCAACTTCTGTGCCGACGCTATGCGTGCTGTTTTCGAAGCCGACATCGCCGTCGTCAACGGCGGAGGCATCCGCAACAGCATCAATGTGGGCGAAATCACCTTCAACGACATCTATTCCGTCTTTCCCTACAACAATAGCTGCTCCCTCATCCAAGTTCGAGGACAGGAAATTTTGGACGCACTGGAGCTGTCGTGTCGCGACATCAAATCCTATTTTGGAGGCTTTTTGCAAGTCTCCGGCATACGCTTCAAGGCGGACACCACCATAACGAGCAGCGTTGTCCTTGACGAAAACGGAACGTTCGTTCGTGTGGACGGATCACGCCGCATCCATGATGTGGAAGTGTGGGACAAAGCCTCACAAAGCTACCAACCCCTAAACCCCAATGCCACCTACACCTTGGCAAGCAACGACTACATAGCCCTCAACCAAGGCAACGGATACGTGTTTCCAAGTGCCGAAGTGCTGCGTCCCTCCATGTGTTCCGACCTCGAAGTGCTGGAACGCTACATCTCGGAACACCTCTCCGGCATCATCGGCACCCAATACTCCGCTCCCGAGGGAAGAATAATATTTGAATAGCACACACAAGCGACACCCCACCCTCCGTCCTTGGGGATGTTCTGAGGGCGGGGCGTTGTGTCGGATTTGCAATCCGACACATATAAATATAAGGATTTGCAATCCGCATTAAATAATTCATTATAAATAATGTATGATATGTTTGCGGATTGCAAATCCTTATATTAGACAGGCTCGGATTATAAATCCGAGCCAACGTGAATGAATTTATAGAACCCACCAAAAAATAACATGGGACAATCTTATCGTACAAATGAGGCAGTTTTATTTTCATCAAAAACGACAACATCGTTACAACTTATTTTTTAATCGTTACATATATTAAAATGAGT
>JAZUIX010000017.1:0-14567 GCA_045642445.1 Bacteroidales bacterium
CGACTTTGTAATGAAGGAACGTTTTGGCGGAATTAAGGTGGGTTCTATAAATTCAACGTAAACATGAAATATTTTGAAAATATACTTTTCTGCGATTTCGGGCGTTTTCCGGCATCTTGCTGTTTATCACTCGGTCATGTAGCCCGCTACACTCCCTCGTTCCGCTCAGCAATCTGTTCCAAAACCAACTCAAAATCCCAAGAAATCAATTTATAGAACCCACCTTAATTTGAAAGTTATGACCAGATTGATCTGGCTGAGCCAGTACTCTCCGTTGTGGCGGTCCGCCACAATTTACTCTTGTCGGTGCGGATTTGCATTCTCATTCCTTAATTCCTAGTCACTGGAAAACCTTGCATTGGGATAGTTGACGGATTAAGTGATGATAAAAAAATAACTTGAGACAATGTTTTGATTTTTTATATATGCTTTGGCTCACCTTGCCGACTCTTTTTCCATTGTTACCTGTGGTGACATTTCTTTGGCTCGGCATAGCACGAGCAAGCTCGTCCTCTGCTCTCGCTCTGCGAAATGTTCATCAGTCGAGTAGCCCGCTACACTCCTTCTTCACAATGAAAAAATAGTTCGACAATCTAAGCCAAATCATATCAACTTATTTTTTCATCACTTAATAAACATAATGGAAGAGAAAAATATTATCGAAATCAAGAATAAGAAGGCAGAATACGAATATTTTTTGCTGGACGATTACACGGCAGGCCTGGTGCTTACCGGCACGGAGATCAAGTCGATACGCGACGGAAAAGCTAACTTGACCGACGCCTACTGCACCTTTATCGGGCATGAGTTGTTTGTGCGCGGTATGCATATTTCGGAATACCGTTTCGGGTCTTATCTGAACCATGCCGCCAAACGCGACCGCAAACTGCTCCTCAACAAACGCGAACTGCGCAAGTTGGAGAACAAAATCAAGGAACGCGGCTTCACCATCATCCCCGTCACGCTGTTTGTCAACCCTCAAGGCCGTGCCAAACTGCTTATCTCGCTCGCCCGAGGCAAGAAGTTCTATGACAAACGCGAGAGCATCAAGGAGAAGGATACGAAGCGTGATTTGCAACGAATTGTACGGTAGTTTTTATTGTGATTTGCAGAAATGAAAGTATTTAAATTTGGCGGAGCATCGGTCAACAGTACCGCAGCGGTGCGCAACATGGCCTCGATTGTGAAGAAATATTATGGCGAACCTCTCGTGGTGGTGGTGTCGGCTATGGGCAAGACTACCAATCGTTTGGAACAACTTGTGCCAGGTGTGCGACCCAAGGAGGAGCATCCGCTTTTGTTGGAAGAGCTGCAGGCCTACCACACACAGATGGTGCGCGAACTCTTTTCCGACTCTCTTCACCCTGTCTATGCCGATGTGGCAAGACTTTTCGACCAACTGAAACAACAGATTTCGCAGGAGCCTACCAACTATAACTACGACTATGACCAGACGGTGTGTTTCGGCGAACTGATATCCACCACCATCATCAGCCACTACCTCAACAGCATAGGCCTTGCCAACAAATGGATAGACATCCGCACAATCATCCACACCGACGAACACTACCGCGAAGGGCTTGTGGATTTTGAGCAGACACGCCGAAATGCCTCGGTGCTGATGCAGCAGGATGATTGCCAAACGTATGTGACACAGGGATTCATTGCGGGTACCGCCTCGGGACATACCACCACGTTGGGCCGCGAAGGGAGCGACTATAGTGCCTCCATCCTCTCCTATTGTTTGGAAGCCGAGAGCATGACGATATGGAAGGATGTGCCCGGATTCTTGAATGCCGACCCAAAATTTTTTCAAAATACGGTCAAGATCGCCCAGATACCTTACAACGAGGCTATCGAGTTGGCCTACTATGGCGCCAGCGTCATCCACCCCAAGACGGTAAAACCGATACAGAATAAGAACGTGGAACTGCACATCAAGTCGTTCCTCGACCCCGAGGCCGAAGGCTCGGTGATAGGCCCCTACAAAACCATCGAACCTCTCACACCGCTCTACATCTTTAAGAACAACCAGACATTGCTCTCGGTATTGCCCAAGGACTTCAGTTTCATTGCCGAGGACAACCTGCAAACTATCTTTACCGCCTTGGCGGAACTGAATATTCGGGTCAATCTGATGCAGAACTCGGCTTTGAGTTTCTCTATATGTATTGACGACAACGAGATGCTGCTGTCGCAACTCCAGGAAAGACTGTCCACACAGTTCCGACTCCGCTACAACCGAGGCTTGCAACTCATCACCATACGCTATTATACCCAGCACATCATTGATGAGATTGTGAATGGCCGCCCCATCCTTTTGCAGCAGCGTTCGAGAACCACTACCCAACTCTTGGTCAAATGAATAAGAGAGGTTACATCATAGTGTTGTTGTGGCTTTGCTGTTGCAGTGGGGCTTGGGCGCAATATGGCCCGACATGGCACACCGCAGAGATCGACTCGGCGTTTCGATCATACCAATATTCCGGCTCGTGGCCTTTGACTTTTGCCGATGAGTTTGAGGGCTCGACCCTCGACACATCGTTGTGGCGTATCGTCACCGGTGTGCCTCGCGATTTAGAGTTGAACGACCAAAAAGCCTGGCATCAACCCGAGAATGTTTCGGTAGACAACGGCGTACTGAGACTTATCTCGCGCCGAGAGCTGAAGAAAAATATGGATTACCCCGTGCAGTGGGAGCCTTTTTATGCCGAAGCCAACACCGATTTTGATTTCACCTCTGCCGAGATTCTCACCTATCGACTCTTTTCCTACGGACGCTATGAGGCTCGGATCCGTGTGCCTCGGGGCAAAGGTCTGTGGCCCGCTTTCTGGCTTTTCAGCCCCAACGGCAAGATGGACGAAATTGACATTTTTGAGTTTTGGAACGAGGGGAAAGACACCTCCAAGCTTGCCTCGATTCACCACGTGGCCGTCCACTACGATTACGACTCCAACGGTCACACCGAGCAGAGCACCCACAGCTATAACGGCCACGATTTCTACTCCGACTACCATGTCTTTGCCCTCGTCTATACCCCGCTATATATCCGCTGGCTGGTAGATGACACGCTGGTGTATGAATATCCGCGCTACAAAGGTTTCTTTGGCCGCCATATTGATGAGAACAACATGCAGTGGGGCCGACGCTACCGCGAGAACAAGCTCTTCCCCTGCCACCCCTACTATATCATTCTCAATGTAGCCATCCAAAGCTACGACAACGCCCCCGACGACACCACCCCGCTACCCAGTGCGATGGAGGTCGACTGGGTACGTTTTTATGAAATGCCCAAATATTAAACCCCTTATTGTGACAGCTCTGAAACTGAAAAGAAAATGAAGACACATAATCCATTTAAAACAACCGAAGAGGAAAGTTTACATATTACTTTAGAGGAGGCTCTGCTATTATTGGAAAAACAAGTAGATACGTTGCCTGAAACGATTAATTTGATAGGAACAATAGTACCAACAAGCGAATTCAGAGCAATCGTAACACATGCAATCCAATTAGGTAAATATGCCCATCAGTTTTGTTTTAATGGGAAACCCATTAATCAACTTGCAGACAAAATTATTGAGGACTATATTATCCCCAAAATCACAACTTCCATTGTAGCAGAGCCGACATTCGTTGATGCTCATGAGGGACATCAATTATTGCTCGACTTTGCAATGGATATGGCAAAGTATCCATTTCCCGGGCCAACTTCGCCAAAGTTTACTTTCATAGACCTATTTGCCGGCATCGGTGGTTTCCGAATTGCTATGCAAGAAATGGGTGGCAAGTGCATCTTCTCGTCCGAATTTGATAACGAAGCACAAAGAACATATTTCTCCAACTATGGTGAAATGCCCTTTGGGGATATTACAAAAATTGACGAAAAAAGCATACCTAATCATGATGTCCTCTGTGCGGGTTTCCCTTGTCAGCCTTTTTCTATTTCGGGGAAAAGACTTGGATTTGAAGATACTCGTGGAACATTATTCTTTGACATCGCCCGTATTGCGAAAGAAAAAAAACCTTCAATACTTTTTCTTGAGAATGTAAAGAATCTGTTATCGCACAATAATGGAGAAACAATAAAACAGATGATGGGAATACTCGACGATATTGGTTACGACACTCAAATTAAAATGCTAAATGCGGCTCGTTATGGAGTTCCCCAACGAAGAGAACGTGTCTATATTATCGGTTTGAGGAAAGACCTTGCACACGAAAAATTTATTTATCCCGAACCATTGGATTTGCCGATTTACATAGAGAACATTCTTGACAATGACCCTGTGGCTGTTCAAGAAGCAACCATACACCGAACCGACATTGAGTTTTGGCCGAACGATGGACATGAAGAATATGCGTTAAGACCAATTAGAGTTGGAACTGTCAATAAAGGTGGTCAAGGAGAGAGAATTTACAGCACGAAAGGTGTGGGGGTTACTTTGTCGGCATACGGTGGAGGTGTGGGTGCAAAGACTGGCTTGTATAAAATAAATGGAAATGTCAGAAGACTAACACCAAGAGAATGTGCAAGAGTGCAAGGTTTCCCCGAGGCTTTTGTCATTCCCCATAACCGTAATATAGCTTATAAACAATTCGGCAATTCCGTGTCGATAAATGTACTGCGTTGTATTATAAAGTCAATTATTAACACTAAAATATTGAACAATGCCAAGTAAAGCAGAAATAGCATCAATGACTGCGAAAGGCGGTTTTGAGAACGAAAAAGAAGTAGCTGCCAAGTTCACAAATTGGAATGAGGACAAAGATGCTCAACAATGGCTCAAAATAATGAATTATGATTTGAACGAGATTGTATCTGTTGAGGGAATAGAATTTGGTGCAAGAGGCTATAAAGCAGATGTGCTCGTTTCTGTTGCTGTCAGAATAAAAAGACGGACAGGTGATAAAATTCTCGAATCCATTGAGAAAATTCAAGTGAAACTGGTATCAAATAAAACAGGCTCAAATCAAATAGAACGCAAATATGTTGATTCGTATAGACATCCTTGGCACATGTCAGATGAGATAGCAAATATCCTCAAACATTTTTGCGGTGAGCTACCGCCTCGAGAAGGTTGTTCGGATTCAAGAAGAATGTATATGAACGAATTTACCGACAGCGAACGTGACAACCTGAAGAACTTTCTGAAGAAAAACATGGTAATGATAATAAGTGATGTAATCCGAGGTAGAGGCAGGTTCGCAGCGGAATGGATGCTGGTGATTCACAAGTATAAAGGATATCGTTGGAAATTGTTATCAATCAATGAAACCATTAACCACTATGTTGGTGACCACGAAGTTGAGTTTACAAGCAATGGTGGAATCCGCTTAGGCGGCATTACAATGCAGAGAAAAGGTGGCGACAATGGAAAGGCCACAGCAAATCAGCTACAATTTAAAAGTAACCCCCTCGAAGTTTTCCAAATTCCTTAGTCGACTGGGTACGTTTTTATGAAATGCCCAAATATTAAACCCCTTATCGTCATGAACATCCTGCCTTCAAAAACCTCTTCATTGAGTCGGCTGAACCGTATGCTGGCCGCAAAAAAATACGACAATGCCCGTTTCTTTATCCTCGTGGATGAGAATAGTTACAACAACTGTCTCGCCCGACTGGTGTCGTGCGTGGAGAGACTTCAAGAGGTGGAGCTGCTCGAAGTGCCTGTGGGTGAGGAATGCAAAGACCTCGCCATAGCCTCGCAATTGTGGCAGACATTGTTGGAAAGCAATGCCGACCGCAACACGGTATTGGTGAACCTGGGCGGTGGCTGCGTGAGCGATCTGGGTGGCTTTGTGGCGGCAGGATACAAGCGTGGCATCAGATACATCAATGTTCCCACCACCCTCATCGGTATGGTGGATGCCGCCATCGGAGGCAAGACAGCCGTGAACCTCGCAGGCAGCAAGAACCAGGTGGGATTTTTCCACCAGCCCGAAATCACCTGCATTGAGCCCGAATTCCTCGACACTTTGCCCGACGAAGAACTCTTCAACGGGGTGTTTGAGATGCTCAAAACATTCATGATAGGCAACCCTGACGAATACAACCGCCTTTGCGACATGCTTTTGAATGGCACTCTCGAACTGCACCCCGACATGATAGCGGCATGTGCCGAAATCAAGGCCGCCATCGTGAAGAAAGACCCCACCGAGCAGGGACTCCGACGTATGCTGAACTTCGGCCACACCTTCGGCCACGCCATCGAAGCCTTCAGCCACACCCAAGGTCAGACACCTCTGAGCCACGGCTTCGCCGTAGGTGCCGGCATGGTGTATGCCCTCTACCTCTCGGTGCAAAAACTCGGATTGGGCACCCAAGTATTCGACCGCTACCGTAGTGTGGCAGCCAAACTGATGACATTGCCCCACTACACCCTGAAAGACACCGAGGCACTGCTCACCTACATGCGGCAGGACAAAAAGAACGCCGAAGGCGAAATCCGCTGTGTCCTTCTGCAAGAATTAGGTACCCCTGTGATAGATATGCCTATTGAAGAAAACGAAATCCGCACCGCCTTGCTGACAAACAACTGATTAGCATTGTAATTGATATTCGTTGAGAATAATAATAAACGTTTTTCTGCGTTATTTGGGTATGCAATTAGAACTTCTCTCCCCCGCCAAAAACTGCGAACAGGGCATCGAGGCCATCAACCATGGTGCCGATGCGGTGTATATAGGTGCTCCGACTTTTGGTGCCCGTGTGGCCGCCGGAAACAGCATTGAGGATATTGAACGGTTGGCACGATATGCCCACTTGTATCACGCCAAGGTGTTCGCCACGGTGAACACGCTGCTTTTTGACGACGAGGTGGAAGAGGCCGTGGCTTTGCTGCACCAGCTATACAATGCCGGCGTCGATGCAGCCATCATTCAGGATTTGGGACTTTTGACATGTGACCTCCCCCCTATAGAACTTCATGCCAGCACCCAAACCCACAATGCCAGCGTGGAGCGAGTGAAGTTCATGGAGCAGGTTGGTTTCAAAAGAGTTATATTGGCAAGAGAGACCTCGCTGGAACAGATGCGGGAAATTCGGAACCAGACGCATGTTGATTTGGAAGCCTTTGTACAGGGGGCATTGTGTGTGAGTTATAGCGGTCAATGCTATATGAGCCAATATCTTAACGACCGAAGTGGCAACCGAGGTTGCTGTGGGCAGCCGTGTCGCTCCACCTACGACCTTTACGACGCTGAGGGACATCTGCTCCGCAGGAACGAGCATCTGCTGTCGCTCAAAGACTTTTCTGCAGCGCAACATATTAAAAGTATGATAGATGCGGGTATTTCGTCGTTCAAAATCGAGGGACGGCTCAAGGATATGAGTTATGTGAAGAACGTGACGGCCTACTACCGCCAACTATTGGACAGCATCATGGAGAATGACAGCCATTGGGAGGCGGCCTCCTCGGGAAGGAGCAAACATTATTTCATGCCCGACTTGGAAAAGACTTTCAATCGCGGTTTTTGCGACTATTTCCTAAAACATCGGCAACATATAGCCACGATGAGCACCCAGAAATCCATAGGTAAACGGCTGGGAACAGTTGTCAAAATAGACCGCAACAACATCACGCTGAAGACACGCGAAACCCTTGCCACTGGTGACGGGTTGTGCTACTTCAACGCCAAAGGCGAGTTGGAGGGTTTCTTTGTCAACCATGTGCAAGGCAATACTTTCCAACCCAATCGTATGCCCGACAGTTTGCAAATCGGGAGCGAATTGTGGCGCAACAATGACCAAGCGTTTGAGAAACTCCTACAAGGCCGTTCAAGCAGCAGAAAAATAGCTGTAAAAATCATACTTGCAGAGACTTGTGATGGATTTGAACTGACAATGAAAGACACCGATGGTTGCCAAACAACCGTCACCTCCGCTTGTGCCAAAGAACCCGCACAAAATGAGGCACGGGCATTGGAGCAGATTGACAAACAGCTGCGTAAATTGGGCGATACCATCTTTGAGGCCTCCGAGGTGGAAAACCATTGCGGGCAAGCCTATTTCTTACCCGCATCGTTCCTCAACGATCTGCGTCGCAAAGCGGTAGCACAACTCGAAGAGGCCCGCATCGAGGCCCATCTTGCACATCGTGGTCACTGTGCCACCCTTGCCGAGCGTATGAACAACCATGCACCCTACTTTGAAAGCGCTGTGGATTACCGTGCCAATATCCTCAACAGCCATTGTGAGCAGTTCTACCGCCAGCATGGGGTCACCGAACTGGAATATGGATTGGAGAAGACGCACGACTATACGGGCAAAGCCCTCATGACCACCAAATACTGTATGCGTTACGAATTAGGGATGTGCCTACAAGGCAAATCAGGAGGCAAAGAGGTGTATGGAGGCCCCTTATATTTGCGCAACAACAAGAACTGGTTTCGCTTGGCCTTTGACTGCAAAAACTGTCAGATGCAGGTGCTACTCGCCGAAAAAGGCACCCTTGATGGCAAAAACAAGTAAGAACAATACCGCGATAAGCTGCCAACGACGTTCGCGAGCCTCTTTCTTGCGACGTCCCATCATAATGCCCAGATAGGAAAGCAGCAACACCACCACTGCCAAAGGAATGGAAGAACGCCAAAGTTCGTTTTCGATCAAAACCCTGAAGCCCAATGCAAGACCCACAAAAAGCGCATTGGTGCCCGTGGCCACACCGAGAAGGAGAATGGTGCTCCAACGCGAAATGTCGTAAGTGGGATGTTCCTTGGCTTTTGCTTTGTTGCGCATAGCCGAGAAAAGCATTCGCAAAGCCACCACAATCATCAATCCCAAATAGATAAGGTTATCATAGACAGGGAGGTCGAAACGGAGCAAATTGCCCGCCAAAATGCCCAACAAAAGCAGCAAAGCATGTTCAACACCCACCACAAACGAGGAGGCCAAACCTCGGGTGAGGCGGATAGGGTTCTTACGGGCACACATCCGCATAACAATCAACACCGGTATGCCGAGGGCGAAAGAGAGAATGATGTATTCAATGACAGACATATCTTTAAATGGTTAAGAGTTTGAAAGTTTAAGAGTTTAAGAGTTCATTACTCACTATTCATTATTCAAAGAAAGGGTGATGGTGACAAAATCTTGCACACTGAGTTGCTCGGCTCGCAAAGAGAGCAACTGAGCAGGCACAGCATCGAGCGACTTGTTGAGCTGCCGAAGAGCATTACGGAGGGTCTTTCGACGCTGGTTAAAGCCTATTTTGACCACCTGGGTAAACAGCTTCTCATCACATTCAAGGGAAGTCACATCATTACGACGCAGCCGAATAACTGCCGATTTGACTTTGGGTGGCGGATTGAAGACATACTCAGGAACGGTAAACAAGTATTCAATATCATAAAAAGCAGAAAGCAACACACTTAAAATACCGTATGTTTTGCTTCCAGGCTTGGCTGCAACACGTTCGGCCACCTCTTTTTGAAACATGCCCACCACCTCGGGGATATGGTTGCGATTGTCAAAAACCTTGAACAAGATCTGAGAAGAGATGTTGTAAGGGAAATTGCCTATGACGGCAAAAGGCTCGGAGAAAAGAGTGGAGAGGTCAAGTTGAAGGAAATCGCCTTCAATGACATGCAGCGTGGGATAATGGTCATGAAGATAGACAACCGACTCGGTGTCAATCTCAATGGCATGGAAATCGAGCTCGGGCTTGGCATAAAGATATTTGGTGAGCACGCCCATGCCAGGACCTATCTCCAACACATGAGGGGTGGAACCTGTAAGGCTGTCAGCAATCTGCTGGGCGATATGCTCGTCTTTGAGAAAATGCTGACCGAGGTATTTTTTAGCACGAACTTCCATGAATTTTTTGAATTAAAAATTTAGAATTAAGAATTAAAAGTATGGCCACCGCCCTCATTTCACCATTCACATTTCACTATTCACTTCAAAGCATTATATCGTTTGCGGGCTTGGTCGACAAAAAGGCTGGTGGGATAGTCGAGAATGATTTTCTCGTAGCAATCGCGGGCACGAGCCGTATTGTTCAACTGCTCCTCATTAAGTTGCGCCAAAAGCATCAGGGCATCGTCGGTAACAATCTCTTGCGGATAGACATCCACCAACTGCTGAAGCAAACTGTCGGCCTCCTGATAACGCTGCTGACGAATGCGGATCTTGGCCTTTTGCAACAACACCTCATCAAAAAGAGGGTGCGAGAGGGCACTGGTAGAGACATCATCAAAAGCCTCCCACGCCGAATCAAGCATATTGCGGTAAAGCAACAAATCGGCGGCAGCATACTTTTCAAGCATATCGAAAGTGCTGTCCTCCTCCATATTGTCGCTGATAAGCAACGAAAGCTCCATAGCATCGTTGGCTATCAGTTTGCTGGTAGAGGCCCTCAAAACATCGAGCTGCGACTTCGCCCACTCAAAATCGTTGTTATAATACGACAATTTGGCGTTCTTAAACTTTGCCTGCGAACCCAGCACATCGTTCTTGTTGGCTTTCTCCACCTGCATATACAGCAGCGAAGCATCCCACACCTCACCCGCAAAAAGCAGCAAATCGCCGAGTTCGAGTTTCACCTCATCACGGGTCTTGGTATCCAGTTTGGGCAGATCCAGAATATCATACAAAATATCGGCAGCCGCCTGAACACTATCGGCATAATAAGCCATCAGATAAGAATAGTTGCGCATCAAAGGCACCGTTTGCACATTCTTGCCTATCTCGGCAAAAGTGGCCCGGTAATCGTGCAACAGCGTGTTGAGCGCCTTGGTTTCAAGTGGGAAATTGTGGTTGATGCGGGCAAAACGCACCTCCAAGCCCCCAACCCTGCTATCAACATAATGAGGCCCTTCGGCACCTTTCTTGGCCACAAAGGCGTAGCACTCCTGCGCCACATCGTAATCCTCGTTCGATCGGGCAATAGCGGCCACACGCATCAGCGGCTCGCCCCCCATGTCGGGGAAACGGGCATCCACCGCCTTTGCCTGCACCATGGCAAAACGAAAGTCCTTCTGCTGGAGCGAGAACCATATCATCATCTCCAGATACTGCTTGTTTTCGGGATGCTGCTGCACACGCTGGATAAGCGTATTGCGGAGCCCTTCGGCCAACTGGGGATTGGAAGTCTCGTTGAGGGCTCGCTGAAGCGATATCTGGATAGAGTTGAGCATCTGCGGCGAATTGTCGAGCAAGTCGAAATACTCCTGCATCATCGCCTCGTAGTTGCCCGACCGTTGATAAAGGGTGGCCAATTCGCTGACAAAGGCAAACTTGTTTCTCGACTTCTCGCGTGCCATGAGATACACACGGATGGCATATTCGGGGTGATTTGCCGTTTCAAACGCCTGTGTGAGCTCGCTGATCTGCTTGGTATCGTAACCCACCTTCTCCACCACATTGCCGAAAATCTTATTGGCCTTCTTCGCCTCGCCCTTGCGCTCGTAAACCATACCCTCGTCAACATAAAGATAGAGGTCCCTAGGGTACTGTTTGATCCGCTTCTCCACCAAACGCTCGGCATCCTTATACTGCAAAAGCTCCAAATACGAGCGATAGAGCATCTGATAATAGAACTTGTTGGGGGCACGCTGGTAGAGGGTCTCATAAATCTCGGCAGCTTGGGCAAACTCACCATTAGTATAGTAATGCGAAGCCAACTGCTCCTGCGACTGCTGTGCGTGGCATAGAACCGACGACAGAAGCAGGAGAGCCAAACCAACCAACCGTGCAAAACGCGCCATAGTCATGATACAAAAAAACCGGAAGTGCGCTCCCGGTATTTGATTTTGTGACTAAGCTGGGATTCGAACCCAGGACCCCATCCTTAAAAGGGATGTGCTCTACCTGCTGAGCTACTTAGTCGCCTAAGTTTTGTGACTAAGCTGGGATTCGAACCCAGGACCCCATCCTTAAAAGGGATGTGCTCTACCTGCTGAGCTACTTAGTCATCCTCATTTTTGAGTTTGCAAAGGTACAACTTTTTTCTCTTTTGGCAAAAATATTTTCGCATTTTCTTTTACCATATATTTTTTAATGAATGTATATCAAGATTTTAAAGCACAAACATAAATATATTTTCTTAAAACATTTTGTCAATTAACAAAAGTTTCGTACCTTTGTTTTCTCAAAAAATAGCAAAAATGGACATAGAAATAAAGATAAAAAAAGGTATTGGCGACGTCACTTTTGACATGCCCATAGAACAAGTCGTGGCAATCCTCGGACAAGCCGACGAAGTGGACAATATCGACAACGCCGAGGACGAGCCCACCACCGTATTGCGGTACGAAGACAGCATGACGCTGTTCTTCGAAGGCGAAAATCCCATCCTCTCCTGCATCGACATCACCAACGAAGACGCCACCCTCTTCGGCAAAGAGATTTTTGACTTCAACGAAAAAGACATTGTCAAACTGATGGTCGACAACAAATACTTCGAGCAGGATGTCGACACCGAAGAATGGGGCGAAAGACGCATAACCTTCAGCGAAGGCAACATCGACTTCTATTTTGAAGACGACGAACTCATGTCGGTGATTATCGGAAAATAATGGCCAACACACCCCTATTCTCCACCGCCTACCTCCCCTCTGTTGCCTACATGGCCGCACTGGCCAAGTACGACTCTATTGTCATCGAACAGAAAGAAACCTTCCCAAAACAGACTTTTCGCAACCGCTGCATCATTGCCACAGGCAACGGGTTGCAAACCCTCTCGGTGCCCGTGGTGCGCCCCAACGGCAACCACAGCCGCACAGAAGAGATGACCATCAGCTACCACGAGCCGTGGAACATCCAACATTGGCGCGCCATCGTCACCGCCTACAATGCCGCCCCCTACTTCCTCTACTACCGCGACAGCTTGGAGAAAATACTTCTGCAACCCCACACTCGACTGCTCGACCTCAACCACAACCTGCTGCAATATTGCCTGAAAAAACTCAAAATCAACTGCGACATACACTATTCCGACGACTTCATCACCCCCGACTCGCCCTCCTCACCCAACAACTACATCCACCTCACCTCCAAACACTACGAGCCTGCCGCACCCCTGCCCCCCTACAGCCAAGTCTTCGACAGCCGTTTCGATTTCCAACCCAACCTCAGCGTTATCGACCTCCTTTTCAACCTCGGCCCCGAAGCCAAAGACTATCTGCAACAAATCCCCCCTTTGCAACAACGATAAATCAGCGGGTTGCAGAATCCTCCAAAGAAGTAATGCATCATGGAACAATACACAAGTTTTGACGAATACCTCATACAGGGCGAGCCAGACAAACGTCATAAGGCCGAGAACTGGCAAATAGCCATCGGTTTGCAGGCGGTTGATGGTCTCAAACCATCAGCATACCTCATAGAAACGGCACAAAAACACATCGAAGGTGAACTAACCATTGAAGAGGTAAAGAAACGCATTGACGCTTACTACGAAACTGAGGAAGGCCGCAAGCAAGCCGAAGATCACACCGATGAAGCCGACAAGGTGGCATCAAACATTGCCGACCTCTTGGCAGAAGATGCTTTTACTTTCTCTCCCGGACAGTATGCACTCATTCACCGCCGCCTCTTTACAGGTATCATCAAACATGCCGGCGAATATCGCACCGTGAATATCAGCAAACGTGAATGGGTCCTTGACGGCGACTCTGTGTCATATACCCCATATTATCTCATCTCCGATACTCTCGAATACGAGTTCCAGCAAGAGCGTGGATACAAGACCAAGGGTGAAAACAATGAGGCGATTGTGCATCATCTTGCCTCTTTCGTGAGCCGTATCTGGCAGATACATCCATTTGTGGAAGGCAATACCCGCACCACGGCTATATTCACCATCAAATATCTCCGCAAATTGGGCTTCCACAAAGTAAACAACGATGCGTTCAAACTGCACTCATGGTATTTCCGCAATGCCCTCGTGCGTGCTAATTACAACAATCATGAACATGGCGTGACCGAAACGACAGCCCTCCTGGAACGATTCTTCGACAACCTTCTCTTTGATGCCAAGCATAAACTGAAGAACAGATATTGCCATGTTTACTGGGAGAACCAAAACGACCAAAATAGTGCAACTGTAAATGCAACTGTAAATGCAACTGTAAACGCGACCGAAAAAGCAGTTCTGACACTTATTGGAGAAAACTGTTTGATTACTTATGACGAAATGGCGACTACGTTGCACAAGGATCGTACCACAATTTATCGAACCATCAAGAAACTGACGGACAAAGGTCTGCTTACACGACAAGGATCAGACAAATCCGGCCGATGGGTTCTAACCAACAAAGAAGACAACAACTGAGTTTACACCAATTTTCCATTCTCAATTCGATTGATGGGGCGTAGTATTCCTCCATGTCTGGTGCAAAATCGTACATTGAGACGACTCTTTTTGTACAAAATAAACAGCATTTTCTTACGAAAGAGATACAAATATATTAAAACATATTAAGTAATGTTTAAAAAATAAGTTGGGACAATGTTGATGTTTTCGATGGAACAGAACTGCCTCGTTTGTATAATAAGATCGTATCATGTTATCATTATTTTATAACAAGTCAACGGTTAACAATTTTCGTGTATGCAAATACA
>JAZUIX010000018.1:0-6848 GCA_045642445.1 Bacteroidales bacterium
GATTGCTGTGCAGAACGAGGAAGCGTAGCGGGCTACGTGACCGAGTGATAAACAGCAAGATGCCGGAAAACGCCCGAAATCGCAGAAAAGTATTTTATTTTTCATTATCTTCATACGTTGAATTTATAGAACCCACCTTTACTTATACAATCTTGTCAAATCCCAAATAGGGTCTCAGACATTCGGGCATCACGATACCTTCGGGAGTCTGGTTGTTCTCCAGCAGGGCGGCCACGATGCGAGGCAGAGCCAAAGCACTACCATTGAGGGTATGGGCCAGTTTCATCTTTCCGTCAGCATCTTTGAAACGCAGTTTCATGCGGTTGGCTTGGAACGTCTCAAAGTTCGACACCGAGGAGACCTCCAACCACTTCTGCTGTGCGGCACTCCACACTTCGAAGTCGAAAGTCATGGCCGAGGTGAAACTGATATCGCCGCCACAGAGCTTGAGGATATGGTAGGGGAGACCCAGCTTGTCCAAGAGGCCGCCCACATGTTTCTTCATCTCCTCGAGCATGTCGTAGGAACGGTCGGGGTGCTCGATGACCACAATCTCCACCTTGCTGAACTCGTGCAGGCGGTTGAGACCACGCACATCCTTGCCGTAGCTGCCAGCCTCGCGGCGGAAGCACTCGGAGTAGCCCACATGCTTGATGGGGAACTGATCGGGAGAGACAATCACGTTGCGGTAGATATTGGTGATGGGCACCTCGGCGGTAGGAATCATGTAGAAACCGTCCAGAGGGATGGCATACATCTGACCCTCCTTGTCGGGCAGCTGGCCAGTGCCGAGACCCGAGGCCTCGTTGACCATCAGCGGAGGCATGATTTCGATATATCCTGCATCGGCGGCCTCGTTGAGGAAAAAGTCAATCAAAGCACGTTGCAGACGGGCACCCTTGCCCTTGTAGACGGGGAAGCCGGCACCCGTAATCTTGTTGCCCAGCTCGAAGTCCACGATGTCGTATTTGGCGCACAGGTCCCAGTGGGGGAGGGCATCGGCGCTCAGGGTGGGCTTGGTGCCGAACTCGGCCACGACCACATTGTCGGCCTCAGTCAGACCTTTGGGGACGGTGATATGGGGGGCGTTAGGCAACGAAATAAGTTTCGCGTTCAGGTCGGCCTCCACGGCACTCATCTGTTCGCCGAGCTCCTTCTCAGAAGCCTTCAACTCGGCGGTCAGAGCCTTCTTCGCATCGGCCTCCTCGCGTTTACCCTGTTTGAAGAGCATGCCGATCTCTTTGGCTATAGCGTTCTGCTCGGCCTTGACGGCATCCGATTTTTGTTGGAGGGCGCGGCGTTGTTCGTCCAAAGCGATGATCTCAGCGATACGCTCCTCGACATTCTTCACATTCTTAATCTTGAGGCGTTCAACGACCTCTTCCGTATGTTCCTTAATATATTGTAGTTGCAACATAACGCATAAAATTTTTCAAACTGCAAATATACAAAAAACGCTTGATATATAAAGAAAAAACTTGCAACTTCATCCAGAATAGATTGTTTCAAGGCCAATTTTACCTCCCCACCTTCCTTCGTTCCTCCTTCGTTGATCCTTCGTTGTACCTTCGTTGTATGTTCGATAGTATGATTGAGAATTAACGAATTAGAAGCGAAGCATCGAACAAGGAAGAGAGAAGCATCAAAAAAGTTAAAGTTAAAATCCTGTATTTGTGAAATGTAGATATATTTATTACAAAAATTTTGTAGATTCCAGAAAATGTTGTATTTTTGCCTTTGTTTTATATTCTGCTTGCAAAAACACATATTTTTATAATTAATTAAAATACAATAAAATAAAATTATGAGTACGACAAAGAAATACCGTCAGGTGAACTACAAACTCCTTGAAGAGATAGCCGAAAACAAGGAAAAACGAGTCAGCGTGTCTACATTGAAGGGGGTGAAAGCTGCCATGGAACTCTTCAAAAATTTTCTTGCTAGCCAGTTTGGCGAAAATTATCGTACTCAGGTCATCACAACCGAAATATGCACCCAGTTCTCCGACTATCTGGACACCATCGTGAAACCTTCCTCCAAACGCACCTACCAGCAACGGTTGATAGCCTTGTTCTCCGAAGCCGTGGACGAAGGCCTCATCGAAGTGAGCCCCATGCGCCGCGGAGCGAGGCAGAAACTCCCGCAACGGAGTGGCGACATCGTATACCTCACCAAGTCGGAGATGCAGAAACTGTTCAATGTGCCCTGTTTCCACAACGACACCAAAAACGCTTTCATTTTGGCCTGTTATACAGGACTTTCGTTGGGAGACATCGAATCTTTGGAGTGGAACCATATCGTTTTTGAGAATGGTCAGATGATGATTGTCAAGAAATCGGTCAAGAACGGGAAAGATTTGCGTGTCCCCATCGTTCGTTCCTCCAAGAACATCCTGATGGACATAAAGAAACAATATGATTCGCTGCCCGAGAATCAGCAGGATGGCAAGGTGTTCCACCTTTTCAGCAGAACCATTGTGGGCAGAGACCTCGAAAAATGGCAGAATGATGCCGAAATATCCAAAGACCTGACCTTCAATGTGGCCCGACACACCTTCGGCACCTTGGCAGTATCTGCTGGTGTGAGCCTATACACGCTGGTGAAATGGATGGGCTTGGGTGGCTTCGAGTCGGCCATGGAGTATGTCAACATCCTCAACACCGCCCACCAAGACTCCGACATCAGCGCCTTGGAGTTTGTTTTATCGTGAAATCAAATCATTTGTTTTAGTTTTGTGCGTACATTTAGGTGCGACAGCCTATTCTCACAGTGGATTACGCATGGCAATGACATGTAATATTTTTTATTTAACACTAATAATAAGGACTTTATGTGTATTGAATAATTTTGCTATTCGCGTAATCCGCGGCAAAATCGTGGGCTTCCGCAAGCATTTGTCTATGGTTGACATCGATGTCCCATGTTTTGGTTTAAGTTATTGATGTTTTGTTAAGCCTTTATCAGGCAACAAAACGTGATTTGAGAGGTGGCAGAAGTATAGACCTTCGGTCACGAAAACGAAGAACGAAAAACGAAGAATGGCTCCTGCCCGAATTTTCAATTTTCAATTCTCAATTTTTAATTCTCAATTTCTTATTCGCGGTAGCCGTCCTTGCAGCGGATAACGCATAGCAAGGACATTTATTAAGATTATCCTACAATTATTTGCATTCACAATTATTTTTTGTAATTTTGCATCATGAACAAATATATTATTGGAAATAGCCGTATGCGGCATCTGTCGCCACTGAATGATGATCAAATAAATGATTATCAAAATAAAACATATTCCATAATTGGAGCAGCAATGAACATATACAATGAGCTGGGACCTGGCTTTTCGGAACCTGTTTATCAAGAATGTATGAAAATTGTGTGTGACGAACAAGGAATACCTTGCGACCGAGAAGTTCCTCTGACCATGTATTTTCACGACGAGGCATTGAAAAAAGAGTATCAAGCAGATATGGTTTGCTATGGAAACATCATCGTTGAGTTTAAAGCCGTATCTAAAATAATTGATTCCCTAAGGGCCCAGTTGTTCAATTATCTGAGGATTACTCAAATGGAATGTGGCGTTCTTATTAACTTTGGAGAGGCTGATGGTTTGCATGTCGAGAAATATTTGTACAACCCTCTTAAAGACAAATTTGAACTATTCTATTTCGAGAAGAAATAGTCTGCATTCGGGCATGGCCTCGTGTGCAGAAATATACTATTTCTTCCAATTAGCCGTCATGCAGCAGATTTGCATAGCATGACGATTCCAATACTATAACAAAGCGACAACAACAAATACGACGACATATTACCGCGGCAGCTCGTCCTTGCCTCGGATTACGAGAATAGCAAGGACATCAATAAGATAACACCAACAGTTATTTGCGTTTTCTTTAACACATTAATTAGGACTTTATGCGTATTAATTGATTTTTTAATTGGTGTTAATTTGAAAAAACATATATTATGGAAGTTTTTTAATACCATAATATCATGAACACATCATTTTATTCTCCTGCTATACAGTACTATAGCAGTAAGCGACGTTCTCAGGACATTTCCATCAAAGAACTGCTAAACATCCAGCAACAAGCCCTTCGGCCGAGCACACAGAAGGGCAATCTCAGCATGCTGGCCAAAATTTTGTCGTACGCCGGAGGCGATTTTTCAATTCGGAAAATTGACACCGATTTCTGCATCGGCTTCGCGAACCACCTTTTACATTTGGTCCGTATCAATAGTGCGAGGACTTACCTGCAAAAACTTCACGCCCTCCTGCACCAAGCCGTCCGTATGGGGTACATCCCCTACAACCCTATGCCTCCAATAGCCGACCTGCTGCCCAAGTACAAGGCACCCGAAAGAGAATTCCTCGACCGAGGCGAAATCAGAAAACTGGAAAACACCGATTGTACCCATCTGATAACCAAGCAGGCGTTCCTCTTTGCCTGCCATACGGGATTGCGGATATCGGACATCGAGACCCTGACGTGGGGCGACATCTATCGGCAGAATGGGAGGTACATCATCGTCAAGATACAGGTAAAGACAGGTGTCGAGGTACGGATACCTTTGGATGCAGCAGCCGAAGAGATCCTGAAACAGGTGCAGCGGGAGACCCGCCCGAACGAGGGCGAGAACGTCTTTCATTTGATGTCCAGGACCGTCATCAGCCAGGACTTGAACCAGTGGGTCAAAGACGCAGGAATAGAGAAACATGTAACCTTCCACGTGGCCCGGCACACCTTTGCCACCTTGATGATATCCAAGAAAACCGACATCTACACCGTCTCACAACTTTGCGGGCACACCAACATCCAGACCACCCTGGTCTATGTCCGCTTGGTCGATTCTGCCCGATTCGATGCAATGGACGGACTCAACGAGTTGTTCGGCTACTCCAAATACCGAAAGCCAGTCCAACTGTTGCTGCCGTGTAGGTAGCGTTAGATTGTATTCCTAACAAAAGAAGTGCACTTGTAAAGATCAACAAGTGCACCCAAAATAGTACATGACCACTGTCACTAAGAGCCATATTTTGGTCTCTGGTTATCAGATTGTTCCGCAACTTAATAGAAAAATATTTACCTTATTAATGAATAATTAAAAAAAAGATAGTATATTTGCAAATATATTAATAACAACTATGGGGATTTCAAAAAATACAAAATCAATTGAAAACTATAATGTTGCTCAAGAGCCTGCGTTATTTGGAACAAAGAGCAATTATAGCTCTCAACAACAAGAAGACCTGTTGAGAGGAGATGTTTTTGTACGTGTACCCTCTTCTGAATTAGAGCGTCTTCGTGTCAGTGTTCATACTTTTCTTCTTTGAATTGTATGAAATAATTCGACGTTACTCATAATGACGAGCTATCCTTTCAGGTATAAGACTTCGATTGCGGGAGATTCCGATGCTCCCTACATGTTGAAAAAAAGTTTGTATGAGTTCGATTCACCAAAACAGGTGAAACCTATATGGTTTGGGTAGAAGAATACGAACATGATTTTTATGCTATTAAGTTCCATCTTAGAAGAGATAAGAACAATAAGAACAAGTACTCTGTGATGACGAATTTACACGAAGCCTTGCCTGTTTTAAACACCTGTATGGAGATTATGGCTTTAATAGCCAAGAAAAACGAGTTATCATCCTTTGGTTTTATTGGAGCCAATATGGCAGGAGAAAGCGTCGAAAACACAAAAAGATACCGAATTCATAGCAGATTAGCAGCAACTTATGTGTCGGAAGAACTTTTTGAGCACCATATCAATGTAAGGAAGAGTGCATATATTCTTGTCAGAAAAAAAGCATTAGAGAAGGATCCGGATCTAATTGATGTGGTTAATCGAAAGTTTATAGAAATGTATCCCTCTTTGCAATAATTACAGCAATCAGAGCATTCCCTCAAAAAACAAAGATATTATTTCACAAATAAATCCGTGTGATTTGTATAATCCGTCGTTCTGTGAGATAATTCGACAAATTCATGACAATTAGTTTTTGGAATGTCTATTCTACATTGCAGCACTCCAAATATGTAATTCTATTGTAAAGAAAGAGCCATATTTCGGAGAAGGAGCAGACATTTGTCTTGTTTAGATTGTTAAAAGTATTTTGGCTAAATCCTTATTAATGAGTATGGAGACATCCGAATCATGCACAATTATTATCAATTTTTAATATTTTTTTTGTTTAATCCAAAAGAAAACTTTATTTTTGCAAGCAGAATAAGCGTCAATTATACGGAGCCTTACACCCTCTTCTGTGACTGACGATGGCGAAGCCGTACCAAGAGCAGACAAATTTTTTCCATATAAATAAGGGTAATTAAAAAAGAGTTTTTCGTTTTCGTCTTTCGTTTTCGTTCTTCGTTTTCGTATGAAGTTATTTCGTTTTCGTCTTTCGTAAAGTGTTTTTTTCGTTCTCGTCTTTCGTACGAAGTTCCTTCGTTTTCGTTTTTCGTCCTTCGTACCGAAGGTCTTTCGTGTAATTCGTTGTTAATATCGATAACCAATAACCGAAGGTCATCGAACATTGCGTCAGATGTCGGCCAAACCGGATCTGACAATAAAAGCAATGCGAGATAACCAATAATAATTTTCAATTCTCAATTTTCAATTCTCAATTTGTAATTTTCCCCTCTCATGTCCCGTCAAGAACTTTTCAGCCAAGCCTATCCAGACGGTGTCGACCAGTCACCGCTGTTCGACCAGGAATACACCCACCTCAAAAACCTTTGGGATGCCATCCCCGAGGAAGACCGCGAGGAACTCTTCGACCTCCCTCCTGTCCCCGAAGCCAAAGGACTGGACGGCCGCAAGGCCGCCAATGTCGCCGAAGTGGC
>JAZUIX010000019.1:0-11594 GCA_045642445.1 Bacteroidales bacterium
TCTGTGATTTTGGCCGTTTTTGGTCATCTTGCTGTTTGTCACTCGGTCATGTAGCCCGCTACACTCCCTCGTTCCGCTCAGCAATCTGTTCCAAAACCAACTCAAAATCCCAAGAAATCAATTTATAGAACCCACCTATAAAGAAACAGGGTGAAGACTGATCGTCGGCATCCATCAAAACAGAACAAATGCCTTTCATTGGAGAAACTATTGCTTTGATAGTGGCCATCTCATGGACAGCCACGGCACTTTTTGCCGACGAGGCGAGCCATCGCCTGGGTTCGCTGCCGCTCAACCTCATACGCATGATTCTCTCGCTCACCATGCTCACGCTGCTGCTATGGGTGGCCACGGGCACACCCTACCCCTCCTTCGCCAGCGGATCAGCATGGCTGTGGCTGGCACTCTCAGGTGTGGTGGGATATGTGTTTGGCGACTTTTGTCTCTTCAATTCCTACATAGTCTTTGGTTCCAAATACGGACAGCTTTTCATGACGCTGGCACCTCCCATTGCCGGCATCACGGGTTGGCTCTTTCTGGGCGAGGAGATGCGTTGGACCTCTTGGCTGGCCATGGGTGTCACACTGGGCGGCATCGCATTCTCCATCATGGTGAAGCAGGGAAATAGTGTGAAGGTCAAACTGCCTTTGAAAGGTATACTCTTCGGCATAGGTGCGGGAATGGGACAAGGTGTAGGGCTGGTGCTGAGCAAAATCGGCCTCGAGCACTATGCACTGTCCATCCCCGAAGATGCGCCCCAAAGCGTGGTGATGCTCATGCCTTTTGCAGGCACCTACATCCGGGCATTGGCAGGGCTCGTGGGCTTCACCCTCATACTCATCTGTCGCAAAGAGATGGGGCAAGTGTGGAAAGGCTTTCACAACAAAAAGGGCATGACCTACGCCACCCTCACCACATTCTTCGGCCCCTTTGTGGGAGTGTCGCTATCGCTCATGGCCGTGCAATACACCCATGCGGGCATAGCCTCCACCCTGATGGCGCTCACCCCCGTGTTCATCATCCTTCCTTACTCGATAATCCACAGGCAGAAAGTCTCTGTGCGGGAACTCATAGGCACCATCATAACCCTTACAGGCGTAGCCATGTTCTTCCTTATATAGCCCTCCAACCACTTTCTATTGAAATTACAGGAACAAGTAAAACGTATTTTGTATCGTCAAACGGAGAAATCTAATCAACACACCCCATCAAATATGCGTCCTGACCCAAACAAAACATTCCCTAATCCTGCTATTCCAAGTTTGTGCTATATCAAGAATGTTATCAAGAATCCGAATATCATAGTAGGCCTACTATGATGACAAAGACGGAGCCGATAGATTCGAGGAACACGTAACCCACTTCTACCCTTTCATCGGAGACAAACTCATCATCGGAAAATTCTGTGCCATTGCCAAAGGAATCGAGTTCATTATGAACGGTGCAAATCACAGGATGGACGGAATAACCACCTATCCTTTCTACATAATGGGAGGAGATTGGGGTGGAGCCATCGCCCCAGTAAAGGATGAACTGTCATTGAAAGGAGACACCAATGTTGGCAACGACGTATGGATCGGTCAGAACGTAACAGTTCTGCCTGGAGTTCATATAGGTGATGGTGCTATCATCGGAGCAAATTCCGTCGTAGCCAAAGATATCCCTCCGTACTGTATCGCGGCAGGCAATCCTTGCCGCGTCATCAAGAAACGCTTTGATGATGAACTGACAAACTACCTTCTCAAAATCAAATGGTGGGACTGGCCTATCGAGAAGATCGAGGCAAATTTCATCGCCTTATCCAGCGGCGACTTGTCACTGATCAGAAAGATTAACCAATAAATCGCAACTGTCAGGATGATTTTAATCGTTACTTAATACTAAAAAAACAGAAGAAAATAATAAAAGACATGTTCTGACGTTATTTATAGGATTTATATATCTTTGCATCAATTGAAATGAGATATCAAATCTGGATCGAATTAAAGCACCTTTAGAACCGTGAGACAAGTTGTATTGCCAAAGATAAAATCATAACAAAATGAAGATGCAGAATAAGCATGTTTCAACCTGCTTAATCTGCAATTAAAACTTAACAGTCTATGAGACAATTAAATATAATTACATAATAAGAGCAGAACACACTATATTTATTAGGTAATATGGCTTATTATGCATAAAAACATACAGAAAGATGATACTGACTGACATACTAAGAAAGCAGATTTTGAGCAAAATGAGGGCTGACAATCCTTGGTGGGATACTGGCAAAATATTTGAAGATTATGCTTCTATGCAAAAGCGACTATACTTTTCGCTTTTTTACCCCATGGTTACGGATTTAAGCATTCGTAGAGCTATCATCTTAATGGGACCTCGCCGTGTAGGAAAGAGTGTTATGCTATTCCATACTATCGAAAAACTGATTCAGGACGGAGTGGCTCCCATCCGTATTATCTATCTGAGTGTAGATACCCCTTTGTACAATGGAATCGCCTTGGAAGAGTTGTTTTTATTAGCAAAAGAAGCCATCGGAGATTCGGATGAGAAAGATACCTATTTTGTCTTTTATGATGAAATCCAATATCTGAAAGATTGGGAACAACATCTAAAATCATTAACGGATACGTATCGCCATTGCAGATTTGTAGCATCGGGGTCTGCTGCTGCCGCATTAAAAAAGAAAAGTAATGAGAGTGGAGCCGGACGTTTTACGGACTTCATGCTACCACCATTGACTTTCGCCGAGTTTATCCATCTGAAAGGATACCAGAATGAAATACAACCACATTGCATCAGTTGGGATGGTACCAATACGCCCATCGTCAAGGCAAAAGACATCGTCCACTTCAATGAACTTTTCTTGGAATATATCAATTTTGGAGGATACCCCGAAGTCGCCTTCTCATCAACCATTCAATCTAATCCCAGACAATATATCCGGCACGACATCATTGATAAAGTTCTTTTAAGAGACCTGCCGAGTTTGTACGGCATACAGGACGTCCAAGAGCTCAACTCTTTGTTTACTGTCATTGCATACCGCTCTGGACAAGAATTTAGTTATGAAAGTCTGTGTCAAGAATCAGGGGTCAAGAAAGAAACCGTGAAGAGGTACATAGAGTATCTTGAAGCGGCATTCTTGATCCGTGTCATTCACCGAGTGGATGAAAACGCCAGACGGTTCCAGCGAGTAAATAGTTTTAAAATATACCTGACCAATCCTTCATTAAGATGCGCTTTATTCCAACCACTAAAGTCATCCGACGAAGAGATGGGAAACATGGTGGAAACAACCATCATTGCCCAATGGATTCAACGGCCAGGCAGCCAGGTTTACTATGCCAACTGGAAAACAAATAGGAAAAATGGCGAGGTCGATTTGGTGGGATTGAACTGTGCGACCCAAAAACCTCAATGGGCAGTCGAAATCAAGTGGTCCGACAGATACTTTGAGCATCCCGAACAATTGAGTTCCTTGAAAGACTTTATGACCAACAACGGATTATCAATCGCATTGGTAACATCCATTATTGAAGAAGGCAACAAGGATTTTACTGCGGGAAAACTCGTATTCATTCCTTCCGCAATCTACGCTTACACCGTTGGAAAGAACACCTTTGAACAGCAGAATGTAAACATAGGAATGTGGTAGGTCTCTTATGGATAATACAACTTTGGGCAAGTGGCAGGAGCGCCTAAACACTCTCGTTCTGCCAGCAAGTGAGGTTGCAGATTAAGCATGTTGCAACATGCTTAATCTGCAATTGTAAAATAATTATCTGACGTACAACTAAATACAATTGAATATTAAGAACAAGTCCTCTGGATTTTTCGAAATAAAAAACAAAAACTGGCAAAATCTACGACACTCTAAGCATAAAAATCCAACCCACGGAAAGATACTCGGATGATTGAAGAGGCCCGCCTGGGAAGCGAGTAAGCGTTGAAAGTGCTTCAAGGGTTCGAATCCCTGTCTTTCTGCTATAAATTGATTTTTGGAATAACAGGTTACGCCCTACAGCAAGGGAGCCATATACAAAGGCAGATAGACAACACCATCATCAACTTTCAGGTCTCCACTGTGGATGACGTATGACGCCTGTAGATACTCCTTGAATTTACCACGGAATTTATTCAACGAAGAGGTTGCATACCGTTGTGTCGATTTCACTTCCACCGGACAGATATTGTGCTTGCTGGTAATACACGGCTTGCGGATTAGAAAGTCCACCTCCATTCGTTCCGACACTTCCTCCCTATCTGAATTGGTGTAATAATAGAGCATCTTGCCCGTGGCCACCAACATCTGTGCCACAAGATTCTCTACCATCATACCTTTATTGAACTCCAACTTACCCAACATCAGTTTGCGGTAAAGTTCCTGCATTCCCTCCTTGCTTTCGCTGAAAGCGTGAGACAACAATAAACCTGTGTCATTCACATACAATTTAAACTTGGAATAATCTACATTCATTCTCAAACCGATGTTCGGCTCTGTGGAATTATAACAAGGTGTCACCACTCGTGCTTCGTTCAACCAAAAGAGTGCCAGCTCATAGTCGCGAGTGCGAGCCCCTTTCTTTATCGAACCTATGCGAAAACGCTTCTCCTTTCGTTGCAATTCCCCAGGAATGGTGTCCCAAATACGCACTACCTTCTCTGCCTGACTATCAGCATAATTATAAATGTCCTGACGATAAAGGTCAAGGATGCGCCGCTTGGTTCTATCAACTTGATTAAAATCTTGCGAATCAATATATTCCAATACCGCCTGTGGCATTCCTCCCACAATCATATAGAGGCGCAACAGATCCATCATCTTGCGGTGGAGTGCCTGTCCCAACGACATCTGTCGCTCAAAGCATTCTCTAACAAAATCCATCATATCTCCTTCGTCCAAAGCCCATAGAAACTCCTCAAAATCCATCGGATACATGTCTATCCTGCGTTCTTCGCTGGGGATGAGGATGTCCTTAGTGTTCTTGTGTATACTGACGAGAGATCCGGTTTCGATGTAGTCGTAGGTATGGTTCGCCACCAGTTCTTTGACCGCTTCACGGGCACGAGGATATTTCTGCACCTCGTCAAAGATAATGAGCGACTCTCTCGGGTAGAGTTTCACCCCAAACTGTAGCGAGAGCATACGGAAGAGCATCTTCTCGTCTGTGAGATAGTTGTCAAAAATTTCCTTGACCTCCTTCGACACCTTGGAAAAGTCAATCAGCATATACGACCGGTACTCGTTTCGGGCAAACTCCTCAACGATGTAGCTCTTGCCAATACGCCTTGCACCCTCTATCAGGAGAGCCTCCTTGGTGGAGTACTTCTCTTTCCACTCCAGCAACTCGCTATAAATCTTACGTTTCATATCAACATTTACACCAAATCAAAGTTATCAAAAACCGATTTCTACACCAAATCACGATTATTAAATGTGCAAAACCACACCAAATCACGCGAATTTTGAAATGCAAAGATACAAAAAATATTTCAAAACGTATGGTTTTGGACGAATTATGTCTAAAATTTTTGTTTATCAAATCGTCTACTTCTACCTACACGAGATTGAATATTTTACTTTTCCAAAAACTATGGTTACAAAAGTATGCTGCAAACAAGGCCCTTGATTTCTGTGGGGTGCAAAACTCCTGTGAGAAACGTGGTTTATCATTGGCAAAACAAAGACTTTATTATCAAAAAACGATAATGGTTTGTACCACAAGATAAAACGCGATGTCTGATAAAAAGGTAAAGAAAGTAAAGCGTAAAGTGCGATGTGTTTGCAATGCACAATAAAAAAATTTTATTTAATAGGATTAAATAAATACTATTATATATAATAATATAATAAATACTTTTCTCGCATCTCATACACATAGCACTTTACGCTTTACCCACTTTACCTTTTGTTCTCCTCAAAATCAACTTTTCCCGTAACTCGCTGATTCTCTCATATTATATAAAGCATGCGTAAAGCAAGAAGCGAAGAATATTGGGAGAATATTGGGACAATCTCGATTTTTGGCACCCCGAAAGCTACCATTTCCGCGTCCGTTTTCGGTGCAAAAAAGCACTTTTTTCGCCCCCTTTTGTTTCGAAACCCCTTTTTAATGTCTTCAAAAAATGAAAAAGCACCCGCTATTTGCCCATTCATCGGCAACCCCATTTGCACCCACTTTTTCGCCACAAAACATCGCTTCCCAGCCCTATCAAGGCGAAACGCCACCCCGGCTCCCCATTTTCCCGTCCAAACACCCTTGAAATCCGTACTCATTTCCCTCGCTCCCCGCATCATTCACCCCTCGCCCATGTACTATTTCAGCCCCCTGCATGTACGAAAACCCACTCAAAGATGTATCTTTTTGAAGCGTGCCTCCAGCACTTTTTCGGATACTGCTCGTCTGGGTATTTTATCTTTGTGGCGATAAAAAAAATCTTGGGGCCCTGTCAAAAAATTTAATAATCTGTAATAAAAGTGTATATTTGCACTTTTATTTTTTATAGATGACTAATTTTATAAAATAGATATTATACAGAAAATCAATAAATTATTAATTTACTTAATTATTAACTAACAACAAGAAACATGAAAAAGTTTTTTACAAGCATCCTACTCATCGCGGCATTCTTGCTGCCGTGGGTGACGAATGCGCAGTCGTTAGGCGACTACACGTATGAAACAGGCATCGATGGCTCCAAATGGGTCACTCTCGATGACTACACCGATGTATCTGGTACGGCCAACGCCGACAGTTGGGCTTCATCCGTACACAACATCGGATTTGCCTTCCCCTTCGGCGAGGAGGCCTATTCGCAGTACTCCGTCAATTCGGACGGCAACCTGCGTTTGGGCAGCACCGTCACTGGCACCAGTGGCTACAGCTCTCCGTTCGGTTCCACCTACGCCTCAACAAACAGCCCGAAGATCAATTTCTTCGGCCAAGACGGCTTCATCGTGTCCGGATCCAACCACATCCATTCACAGCTTTTCGGCGACACGATGCTTGTGGTAGAGTTCTTCTTGAGTCCTTATAGTTCGACAAACCGCAGCAACGTGTTCAGCTGGCAGATTCAGCTGCACCAAAACGGCAAAATCGAAGTTGTATTTGGTGCTCCTGCTGCCAGCAGTGGTACCGCACACCAGATGGGTATGTGCGTCAATGCTCAGGATGGCTTGGTGATAAACAGCAACAACGAGATGGTCCACTTTACAAGCGGTTCCTCCACCAGCTGGACGGGCACGACATGGCCCGCCAATGGGACCTACTACACTTTCAATCCCCCTGTGATCAGCTGCCCCAAGCCCACTATGACTGCCAGCAACATCACCAACCAAAGTGCAACGCTGACCATCGTCCCCGGTGGCACTGAGACTTCGTGGCTCGGCACCATCGATCCCCCCATCCTCGGTCAGTCTTCTATGGTTCTTAACCAAACCACCGTGCCTCTCGCAGGTCTCTCCGTCAACACGGTGTACACCGTCGGTCTCCGCGCCATCTGTGGCGAGGGCGACACCAGCGACCAACGCAATATGACCTTCCAGACTGCCTGTGATGCCACTGCAATACCTTATTTTGAGAACTTCGACAGCCTGGCAGGCAACCTGCCCGACTGCTGGAGGAAAATAGGTGACGGCACTGTGGCCAAAAACAACAACTCGTCTTACTCGCATAGCGGCACTTACGCTCTCAAATTCAGCGGATCAAACTCCAACTACATTGTCCTTCCCATGATGGACACTTTGCTGAATACTTTGGAGATGACCATTTGGACCCGTCCTGAAAGCAACACCAATGAAAACTGCGGCCAATTTGATGTGGGATATTTGACCGACATGGCCGATACTTCAACCTTTGTGGCCGTAGCAACCTACAACTACGATGAATTCCCCGAGATATCCGAACGCAACATTTTGTTCACCAATGCTCCTGCAAATGGCATCATCGCCATGCGTCACCGTGCTGTTACCACATCCTGGTACTGGTTTGTTGACGATGTCGACGTACACATCGCACCCAACTGTCCGAAACCCATAACACTGACCGCCACCGCTTTGGATGCCCACAACGCCATTGTCAACTGGACTCCCGCTTTTGCCGAGCAGAACAACTTTGTGGTTGCCTACGGCACAGGCACCGACCCCAGCACTATGACAACTGTGAACGTCAGCGATACCACTACCACCCTCACAGGCCTCACGCAGCTCACATACTACAACGTCTTCGTCAAAGCCGTTTGTGATGCCAGCGAAGAGAGCATGTGGAGCCAGATGGCTTCCTTCATGACCGCTGTCGACTGTGGCGAAGGTTATGAGCTCAAAACCGCCCAAATCGGCAACGGCACAAGTTCATCCGCTATCTACACATTCTATTCCAGCACCACCTACCCCATCGGCAGCAGCACCGCCATCGTCACCTCTGAAGAGCTGGCCGCTGCCAACCTCTATAGCAACAACACCCTTAATGTGATCAAACTTCATGTAGGCACCACTGGCGGCACCATCAACGATGCGCATATCTATATGAAGAATGTCAGCAAGAACGAATTTGCAGCAAATGGCGACACCATCAGTGTGGACAACATGACCGAAGTTTTCTCCGGCACCCTCAACTGCACCGCCAACCAGTGGCTCACCATTCCTCTCGCCACTCCTTTCGTCTACGACAAAGACAGCAACCTGATGATCACCTTCCGCCGCACGGGTTCTGCCTCGGCCGGTGTCTCTTTCTACTATACTTCGACCACTCCGAAATACCTCAACGTTTACGGCTACCGCAGCGCTACCGGAAGCACCATTTCGGCCACAAGAACCTACAGCCGCCCCAACATGGAGCTTAATTTCTGCTCCCAGGTGCCTTCCTGCGTTCCTGTGATCGACGTCACAGCCAGCAACATCACCTCGAACAGTGCCGATATTTCCTGGACGCTGATAGATTCGACCCAAAACGCTTTCACCGTGTCCTACGGCCTCGACGAGGACAATATGACCGACATCTCCGCCAACACCAACTCCGCCACCCTGACCGGTTTGCAGGACAATGCCGCCTATATGGTCAAGGTTCGCGCCAACTGTTCTTCCGAAGACCTGAGCTCCTGGAGCTATCCTATCAGCTTCCACACTCCTTGCAACGTTGCCGACTCCGCCTTCTTCTTTGAGGATTTCGACAACCTCACCGGCAACGATATTCCTGATTGTTGGAACATGGGGTGGTTCTACAAGAACACCACCTCTGGTGCAAAAGAACAGCCCTTCAAAGTCAACTCCAGCACCAAACACGGTTCCACCGGTAGCTCCATGTCTCTCCAAGACCAAGGCACTGGTACCCTGTCGTACCTCAGCACTGGCTGTTTGCCCATCGACTATGCCGGCAAATACACCGTCTCTTTGTGGGTGTATCGTGGCAACTACTCCACCCTTAAGCCCAATGAGGGTATCAAAATCTGGGCTTCTCCCGACAACAACGATACCGCCAACGCCACCCTCCTCGGCTACATCCACCGCGAGTACTCCCTTGCCCCCGCTGTCAGTTCCACCGGTTGGTATCAGTACGACTTTGTCATTCCTCGTGCGGGCAACCTGTACATCCTCATCGAAGGTGTCTCCGAATATGGAGCCGCAACCTATTTCGACGATATCGAGGTCAGACTTTCCTCCTGTGCAAAACCCACGAATGTTACTGCCGAAGCATTGTCTACCACCAGCGCTACCATTTCTTGGACTCCTGCCGACAGCTCCGTCACCAACTATCAGATTTTCTATAGCGACGGCGTAGCCGATGATTCTGTCCTCGTAAATACTACCACCTACGCCTACACCCTCAACGGCCTCAACGAAGCCACCTCTTACTCGGTTATGGTGAAAGCTCTCTGCAACAACACCAACCAAAGCGCCTACTCCGAAGCCGCCTACTTCGCTACCTTCTGCAACACCATCGTCGTTACCGAAAGCAACCCCTTCTACGAGACTTTCGACACCACCTCTCCCAACCGCAACTGCTGGAGAATGATCATCTACGGCGGCTCCAATGCTTGGTATGTTGGTACCGAGGATGACAATTTCCACAGCGCCTTCAACGGCACCTCTGCCTTCCTCTGCGGCACGAGTTCTAGTGGCTACAGCACCGACCTTGTCTCGCCCGTGCTCGACTTCGGAGCTGCCACCCAGGCACAGTTGGACTTTGTCTACATCAATCCTGATTGGTATGGCGACCAGAACGTCCTCAAAGTCAAATACCGCACCTCCGATACCAACAGCTGGATTGTCCTCGACACTTTCAGCATCGATGTCACCGCCTGGACACCTGTCACTTTGGCCCTGCCCACCGTGAGCAGCACCACTCAGATCGCTTTCGAAGGTGTTGACAACTATGGCTACTGCATCGGCATCGACAGCGTAGTCATTACTCCCGCCACTTCCGTACCTCCCGCTCCCGACAGTGTCACTATCATCCTTTCTGTCAACGACACCACCATGGGCTACACCACTCCCGCTGCAGGCACCTACACCTTTGCCGTCGGCGATATGGTCACTGCTCAGGCCGTTGCTAACAATGGCTACCATTTCGAAGGTTGGAATGCCATGGGCACCGTTCTCCCCGGCAATCCTCTCATGCTCCCCATCCCTGCTGCAGCCGCTGGTTTGACCATCCCCGTCACCGCAGTATTCGCAGCCGACAGTGTCGCTCCACAGGTCGATAGCGTCACCATCATCCTCACCATCAACGATCCCACCATGGGCTACACCACTCCCGCTCCCGGCACCTACACCTTTGCCGTCGGCGATATGGTCACAGCTCAGGCCGTTGCCTACGAGGGCTACCATTTCGAAGGTTGGAGTGCCATGGGCACCGTCCTTCCCATCAATCCGCTCATGCTCCCCATCCCTGCCGAAGCCGCTGGTTTGACCATCCCTGTCACCGCAGTATTCGCAGCCGACAGTGTCGCTCCTCAGGTCGATAGCGTCACCATCATCCTCACCATCAACGACGCCACTATGGGCTACACCACTCCCGCTCCCGGCACCTACACCTTTGCCGTCGGCGATATGGTCACTGCTCAGGCCGTTGCTAACGAGGGCTACCATTTCGAAGGTTGGAACGCCATGGGCATGTCCATCCCCATCAATCCGCTTATACTCCCCGTCCCTGCCGAGGCCGCTGGTTTGACCATCCCCGTCACCGCAGTATTTGCCCCCGACAGTGTTGCTCCTCAAACCGACAGCGTGACCTTCACTCTGGCAGTCAACGATCCCAACATGGGCTTCACCACTCCCGCTCCTGGTGTGCAAACCATAGCAGTGGGCGAGGACATTACCCTTACCGCTATCCCCTTCAATGGCTACCACTTCGTGGCTTGGGAAGCCTCCGTTATGGGTGAGACCGAACGCACCGATGAGAACCCCATCGAGATTGGTTTCGACATGCCCATACCTGCCGGTATCGACATCACTGTCACCGCCATCTTCGCACCCGACAGTGTAGGACCCCAGACCGACAGTGTTTCCTTCACCTTGGCTGTCAACGACCCCACCATGGGCACCATTGACCCCGCTCCTGGAGTGCACACTATTGCCGTAGGCGACGAAATCACCC
>JAZUIX010000020.1:0-7031 GCA_045642445.1 Bacteroidales bacterium
GCCGGCAGTTCCTCCAGTTCCTCGCGCAGCATCTTCGCTATGAGGCGTTTGCCGTGATGTTTCTAATACAAGAGATGCCATCGGCATCAAACATTGGTAGCCAGCCATTCGTATGGCTGGGAAATGGCGAACAAGACAGAGATCCCCATGCCGTAGGTATGGGATAGCCTTTTTTGAATGGAGAATGAAAAATCCGGCACCGTCCAATTCTCAATTCATGAAGTCCGATACCTGACGGCATCGTGAAACAAATACCACATAACAACCCAGCCATGGCTGGCTACCATATCAGATGCCTCTGGCATCATGGAACAAAGGTGTTGTTTCAATAATGCGAGATGTACAAAATATAAAACGATTATCCGTATATAGGTGATTGCTTGAAAAAGTTGCCTGACGGCAAGAAATAAAGCCCTCTATCGAGGGAAATAGCCTGTCCCCTTTGGGGGAAATAGGGTTAAGGAAATATTTTGCTGACACTATCACCTCGTTGCGGATAATCATTTTAAAAAATGTTGGAAAAAAGGGTTGTATGTCATTATTTTTTCGTATCTTTGCAAAGTTTATAAACTACTGTTTTATTAATATTAATTATATATTTTTATGAGAGCCAAATTCTTATTGCTTATCTCCTGCTTTGCTCTGCTGACTGCGGCCTGCACAAAGGAGGGCGATTTCGATGAATTGAAACACCCCATCGAAATACGCGGAAATTTTGACCCCCAATACGGCTTCCCCATCGCCAGAATGTCGGCCAATGTGGAGGACCTGCTCGGTTTGGTGCACACAAGCGAGAATATCGCGGTGTATATCGACGAGAACGATGTGGTGGCTTTTCGCTACAGCGACACCCTCAGCAATTCTTTCAGCAATGACGATTTTTCGTCGAAGGGGATGAAGAAGTCTCAAGGCGTGAAACATCAGTCGGGAACCAAGGGTTTGATTGACACTATTTTCTTGGAGCCCAAGGTGTTGAAGGGCACGACTCGTTTCGACCTTTTCAACCGTCTGGCCCAGTACGGCACCGACTCGGTGGAATGCAAAGGTCTGTATGTGAACCTGACAGCTATTCTGGAGTCGCATGTGTCGGACCCTGTGCTGGCTCTTATTGACCACGGCGTGGTGGTGTATTTCGATTCGCTGCATGTGAAGATCAAAGGCAAGAGCGGCGATCCCTACGAGGTGCCCCTGCCTTCGTCGCTGGACAGAATCAACGTCACCGAGCTGGTGGGTGGTGACACTATCAAGATTTTGGACGAACGGGATGTGAGCGACATTATCAACCGGAAGCCTGTCGAGGTGGACTATTGTGTGCGCCTGAATATGGCCCTCACGGAAGAGCTGCTGACCACCGCCCCTCTGTTTATCAAAGATTCGTTGAAGATTGACAGCATCTCGACGTCGCTTATCGTCGATGTGGACTTCCCCTTGCAGTTCAGCTGCCGCCAGGTGAAGTATACCGACACGATGTCGTTGGACCTCACCCAGATGGACACTCTGCTGGACAAGATTGACAAATATATGGCTTTCAAGGATACGGGCAGCTATTTGTCGATCCACACCGAGAACCACATGCCGCTGTCTTTCGCGATGAATATTGCCTGTCTCGACCAATACGGTGCCCCGCTGCTCACCAATCTGTTGGGCAGCAACAACACCATCAAGGGTGCTCCGCTGAAGCCCCACACAACCATCGCCGGCAGCTTCCAGTCGGCAGGAAGCACACTTTCCGACATCGTGCTGCCCATCACTCCCGCCCTGCTCAAGCACCTCCGCAACACGAAAGCGCTCCAAATAAGTTACGAGCTGTCCACTTCGACAGAAGGTGCCGGGGTGCCTCGCCCGCCAGTGGTGATACACAAGGCCGACAAACTGGATTTGAGCCTGTTCCTCTCCATTGCCCCCCATGTTCATTTCACTTATTCACTTGACTCTAACGACGACAAATAGCCATGAAAAAGACAGTATTATTTTTATCCACGATGCTTTGGCTGGCTTTGTCTGGCATGACAGCGTCGGCACAATCGCTGAACGAGAACGCTTTGCTGTATCATTCGCTCCGTTCGCCCATTTCAACGCAGTTGAACCCCGCCCTGTTTCCCAACAATTCGAGATGGTATGTCACTCTGCCACACTTTGAGGCGGGTTTCGGCTTGCCGATGAGTTACAAAGACCTCGGTTTGGAGTACGATGCGGCAAGAGATGTCACCGTGTTGGACCTCAACCACCTGCTTGATGTGCTGGAGCAGAACGGCAACAATATCAGCATTTCCTCCAATATCGAGCTGCTGGGGTTTGGTTTCAAGGTGGCCGACAAGCTGCATTTCTTTGCCAGCACAGGCCTGCGTGTCAGCTCCAATATCAATGTGCCTTTTAACGATTTGAAACTTTTGACCGAAGGCAACTCGGGCGAGAACCACTCGCTGGTTATCGGTGATGCCAAGGTGTTCGATGCCCAGACTTATCTGCATGTTTCGGGTGGTGCGGCGTATGACTTCAGCGTCATCCCCCTCACCGTTGGCGCCCGTGCCAACTTGTTGATAGGTGCGGAGATTGTTAGTGCCGAAAATATGACCATCAACCTCACAACAGCTGCCGACAACAGCAGCCTCACGGCCACTTCGGATTATCTGATGCGTATGGCTGGTTTGGCCTACCTGAAGGAGCGCACCGACGACTCGCAGAATCCGTTTGATTTTGACTACACCCTCGGTATGCCCGGCAACCTCGGTTTCACCTTCGACCTCGGCGCCAAATATTCGTTCAAAGGCTTCGACTTCAGTTTCAGCCTCTTGGATGTCGGCCCCGGTATCCATTGGAAGGACAACCCGATGATTCTGACCCCCAAGAACAAAGATGCCTCGATCACTTTCGACGGCTTGGAGCTGTCGTCGGTTATCTCGGGGGGCGAATTAGACACCTCGTTCATCAGCAATCTCAAAGACAGTTTGTTCAATATGATTGACTACGAGTCGGAGGCAGGCGATTTCTGGTACGGCGTACCCACACGCATCTATTTGGGCGCCTCTTACACGCTGTTTGACCTGATCCGTGTTGGCTACCTGTTCCACGGCGAATGGAGCAAAGGTGTGTTCTACGGAAACAACAACTTCCGCTGCAACAACACGTTGTCGGCACATCTCAGCCTGTTTGACTGGTTTGAGCTTTCGTTGGCCAACTCGCTCACCTTTGACGGTGGGAAGTCGAGCTTCTTCAACCCCGGTATCTCCGCAAGTTTGAACTTAGGCAAAGTATTCCAACTGTATGCCGGTGTCGACTATGTGTCGAGCCTGTATGCAACCGACATAAAATCAGCACGAGTATTTTTCGGCGCCAGCCTCGTAGGATTTGCACCGAAGAAATTGAAATTATGAGCAATATAGTAGCTATAGTAGGACGCCCAAATGTGGGCAAATCGACACTTTTCAATCGCCTCACCGAGAGCCGCAAGGCCATCGTGGATGTCACCGCCGGTGTCACCCGTGACCGCCAATACGGCAAATCGGACTGGAACGGCAAGAAATTCTCCATCATCGACACCGGCGGCTATGTCATGGGCGGCGATGACGAATTTGAAGTAGAAATACGCAAACAGGTGCAGCTGGCCATCGATGAGGCCGACACAATCCTGTTCCTGGTGGATGCCCGCGAAGGTCTCACCCCTATGGACAAGGATGTGGCCGCCCTGTTGCGCAGATGCACCAAGAAGGTCATACTGGTGGCCAACAAGGTGGACAACGCCAAAGAGATGGACGGCCTGTCGGAGTTTTACGCTCTCGGATTGGGTGATCCCTACCCCATTGCTGGTATCAGCGGAAGCGGCACAGGCGACCTGTTGGACGTGGTGGTTGAAGATTTTGACGAAGGCGAAGAAGACCCGACCGACGGTCTGCCCCGCATAGCCGTGGTAGGTCGCCCAAATGTGGGCAAGAGTTCGTTTATCAACATGATTACCGGACAGGACCGCAATATCGTCACCCCTATCGCCGGCACCACTCGCGACAGCATCTATACGCATTACAATATGTTCGGCTTCGATTTCAACTTTGTGGACACCGCAGGATTGCGCAAGAAGTCGAAAGTGAGCGAAGATTTGGAGTTCTACTCGGTGATGCGCAGTGTGCGCTCGATAGAGAACAGCGACGTGTGCATACTGATGATTGATGCCAGCCAAGGACTGGAGCAACAAGATTTGAACATCTTCTCGCTGGTGCAACGCAACAACAAAGGTGTGGTCATCGTGGTGAACAAATGGGACCTCATCGAAAAGGAGAACAATACGCACAAGCAGTTTGAAGAACAGATTCGCAGCCGTATCTCGCCTTTTGAAGATGTGCCAATCATTTTCACCAGCGTCATTAACAAGCAGCGCATCTTCAAGGTGTTGGAGACCGCCAAGCAGGTGTACGAAGCCCGTTGCCGCCGCATTTCGACCAGCGAACTCAACGACCAGTTGCTGCCTATTGTCAAAGAGCAGAATCCCCCACCTTCGGTGAAAGGCAAATGGATTAAAATCAAATATATCACACAACTCCCCACCCCTTATCCCCAGTTTGTGTTCTTCTGCAATCTGCCCCAATATATCCGCGACCCGTACAGACGCTTTGTCGAAAACCGTATTCGCGAGATGTGGGATTTTCACGGGGTGCCGATCTCCATCTATTTCAGAGAAAAGTAGGTTTAACTGATTATTTAAATATAATGAAAAGAGATTGTGTTGCAGGCCACACTACTTTGACTACAAAACTATTTGTACTCGTATTAACAACGACTCTGTTTTTCGCGGGATGCCACCGTGTGCATGAGAAAGTGGTGCAGAGCTACCCCGACGGCACACCAATGCTGGTGTATCTGTATAAGGGCAGCGAGAAGAACCCCACCCGCGTGGGCGAACGTATGTTCTACAGCGACGGAACGTTGCAGTTTGAAAAGAAATTCTCGGGCAAGCCCGAGCAACCCGACGGCATCTGGAGCTACTATTTCGACAATGGCCAGCTCTTTGCCTCTGGCGATTTTTCCCACAACCATGAATACGGCTCCAACTGGCAGTTCTTCAACCGCAATGGTGGCGCTTACTATGATGCCAAACTCGACTCGGTGTATGTCAATGACATGGGTATGTTCGGCACGCCCAGCACCGTGGTGTTCTGCTCGGGTGCGAACCAGGACGTGATTCAGTTTTTCAGCAACTTCACCGTTCGCAGCACCGAAAGACTCACCAACGGCCTCCGCAACGGACATGTCGTGTTCTACTATCCCGGAGGAAAGATGCAGACAGAAGCCAATTTCGTGAACGGAGTGGAAGAAGGCGAGCATATTGTCTACCACGACAATGGAGTGCCTTACTATCGCGGCATGTATAAAGAAGGCAAACGTGTGGGCCTCTGGGAGTTCTACGACGAAACCGGAGAACTGGTTGAGACAAAAGAGTTTTAATATTTCGTGCCAACTTTTTTTACATAAGATAACATTGGACGTTCAACTCGATAACCCGATATACAATATTGTTGGTGCTACAGCCGACCGACTGGGGCTAAAGGCATACGCTGTAGGAGGTGTGGTGCGCGACTATTTTTTGCAGAGGCCGTGTACCGATATCGACATCGTTTGTTTGGGCAACGGCATCGAACTGGCCAAAGCTTCCGCCGAGGCCATCAACCCCAATATCGAGGTTGCCGTGTTCAAAAATTTCGGCACAGCCTCGTTTCATTACCACCACAAAGGCGAATTGTGGCAGATAGAATTTGTGGGGGCTCGCAAAGAGAGCTATCGTCGCGACAGCCGCAAACCCATTGTGGAAAACGGAACATTGGAAGACGACCAGAACAGACGCGACTTCACCATCAACGCAATGGCGGTATCGCTCAATGCCGATAGTTTCGGACAGTTGTTAGACCCCTTTGGCGGAATAAGAGACCTTGACGAAGGTTTGCTTCGCACCCCGCTGGATCCCGATATCACCTTCAGCGACGACCCGTTGCGTATGATGCGAGCCATACGTTTTGCCTCGCAACTGGGTTTCCGCATCCAAGACGACACCTTTGAAGCCATCAGTCGAAACGCCGAACGCATCAGCATCGTTTCAGCCGAACGTATCACCACCGAACTGAACAAAATAGTCCTCTCTCCCACCCCATCGATTGGTTTCAAGTTGCTACAGAAATCGGGGCTTATGCAGCTTATATTCCCGGAATTTAGTGCGCTGAAAGGGGTTGACACCGTGGGCACCCGTGGACATAAAGACAATTTCTACCACACATTGGAAGTGCTTGACCATGTGGCTGCTAAGAGCAATGACCTGTGGCTGCGTTGGGCAGCCATATTGCACGATATAGGCAAGCCTGCCACCAAACGCTTTGACGAAAAACTGGGGTGGACGTTCCACGGACACGAAGTCAGGGGTAGCAAAATGGTCAAAAAGATTTTCAGCCACTTGCGACTGCCCCAAGATGCGAAAATGAAATATGTGGAGAAGCTGGTATTGCTGCACCTCCGCCCCATCATATTGGCAGAAGAAGAGGTGACCGACTCGGCTGTGAGGCGATTGCTGTTTGACGCAGGTGACGATATTGACGACCTGATGACGTTGTGCGAAGCCGATATCACCAGCAAAAATGAGGAAAAGGTACGCAGATATTTGAAGAATTTCCAACTGGTGCGGCAAAAGCTTGTAGAGTTGGAGGAGAAAGACCGTATCCGCAATTTCCAACCCCCAGTGAGCGGAGAGGATATTATGAACACTTTCGGCCTGTCGCCCTGCCACGAGATCGGGATCATCAAAGATGCTATCAAAGATGCCATACTTGACGGAATCATCCCCAACGAACGTGAAGCAGCTTGGAAGATGATGTTGGAAAAAGGTGCCGAAATTGGCCTGCAACCGAAAGAGCAATAAAGGTGGGTTCTATAAATTCAACGTAAACATGAAATATTTTGAAAATATACTTTTCTGTGATTTTGGCCGTTTTTGGTCATCTTGCTGTTTGTCACTCGGTCATGTAGCCCGCTACACTCCCTCGTTCCGCTCAGCA
>JAZUIX010000021.1:0-7916 GCA_045642445.1 Bacteroidales bacterium
CCATTTGAAAACCAGCAATACTTCTAAAGGCACTCGCGCATTCCCAGATATAATCTTCTTCGTCTATTCTCCCATCGTTATGGTATCCTTATGGTATCGTTATGGTATCGTTATGGTATTCCGGATACCATAACGATACCATAACGATACCATAAGGATACGATAACGATACCATAACGATAAAAGAATCGAGGACGGAGAGGATAAGAATTGATCAATACAGGAGGCTCCACATCGAATTTTCGTTTCATGGAAACATATGCACTTACTCATTTCGTGTAAAAGTTGCACTTAGCCCCCCTATAGTATTCTATCAAATGAGTGTTCAAAATTGTTTGAACACCATTTTCCAAAAATGGTACACAATTTTTCAAAAGTGTACAACTATTTTTTGAATTAACGTCATTTTAACACGGGTTTTAACATGGTTCGGAGCCATTTTTAGCAAAAGTCGCAAAAAGTTTGTTTTTTCGATTTTTGGCAAATATATAGGTTATAATGTGTTAAGTGTCGTCAAAAACAAAAAGGTATACAAAGTCAACTGTCACTTCCTATATCTGCAGAAGTACACATTTGTTAAAAAGTCGGCATAACAAACTGATTATTATGTACAAACAGCACTTGCGACAAACCCGCCATATATACGGGGACATTCAGGGTGTTTTCCTCCCATTTCAGGTCCTTGGTGTGGATAAGATAACGGTTACTCGGGGTGCCGGCTTCAGCCAGATCAAAATGCGGATTTCAAATCCTTATAATAAGCAGGTGCGGATTTCAAATCCGCACCAACAGGGACTATATTTGCATACTATGCGAAAGCGAACACAAAAGAAAAAGGCAGTGAACTAATCCACTGCCAACGCTCTCCTATAACCCGACTGTCTTATACGGCTCATTTCATTTTGAAATAGCCGTCGCCGGTCAAATCCTTGAAGGACTCCATCAGGAAGGCGCATAGGAATATGAACCACATATCGCTTTGTATTAAGTTTCTGCACACTATCGTGCATTGTGCCTGAAAAGGAATCTCTCCCCGTCCAGGCTGGTGTCCTACTTCACAGCGGTGCACCTGATGTTCCAAACTATGACAAATTATGCTCTTTCATTTTGACAATCTCGCCATATCCCGCTCTACCATCTGCCGTATGATATTCTCCTTCGCATTGGGATATTGCTTCTTTAATTGAGCGGTCAGTTTCTTCCTCAACTTCTCCTCCGGCGAGACACGCATGATCACCGTACCCGTTCTAGGAGGGGTTTTTCTGCTCTTTATATTAGGCAGTTCCAAAGTATCGGTGAAATGTCTCCACTCATAATACTTGTTGGGAATGCCTTCTATCTCATAGAACCGCTTGCCATCGCCTCCTTTGTCTGTCGGACTAACCCAAGAATGCTTCACGCTTATCTGACGGTCAAGATGCAGATGGCCGTTGAGGAAGTCTTCGAGTTTTTCTATACTTTTGCTGTCATCCGATACCTCCACAATATATTTACTGCCGTCTTTCGGCTTGGGGAACTCTCCCTTTCTTGAGGACATAGCATTGGCAAACGACTGCCATCGACTGATTGCTTTGTATATTTCCATTTTTACCTCTATTTTTGGTTTCTCGCCGGCAAAGATAAGGAATATTTCTAATCTACACAAATTTATTTCTCTGTTTTTTCAATCAGATAATCAATCTTAAATCCGTTTTCTGTGATTATCAATCGCGATTTTGATTGAGTGTAATCCAAATTACGATTGAGTCCGATTTAGAAATTTTGCGTCTTGTTGTTACCCAACGAGTTACAAGCCTCAATTAGCAAGAAAGGCAAAAAATGCACTCACTTTTTCTCCACGAAGGTCAGAAAAGAGTGAAAAAAGTGTCCATCAAGGAGGTACAAAATCCCTCTAAAAACACCCCAAAAAAAATTTTTCAATCCAAGTTCAATCCGAGTCAATCCGAGTTGAAAAACTCAAATCGGAAGTCTTGAAATAGCAAAATTGGCCCCTTCTGGAGACCATTTTACATCGAAAATATATTATTTACTGAAATACAAATACTTGGATAGATACAGCATTATCTATCTCTAAAGAAATCAGCCCAATACGGGTTTTCCTTGTCGAATATATCCTTCTGCTCCTTGGTCAGTTTGTGGGGATAGTCGGCAAAAAGGTTGAAGATGGTCTTCTTGTCAAATCCATCATGAAAAAATCGTTTTGTTTTGTTTTACCAACTATGCATTTCGCTCTATGAAAAAGCAATATATACCTCCCACACTAAAAGTGGTATCCGTCAAGATGGAACGAGGCTTCCAAACTTCCTTCTTCCAGCGTAGCGATAATGATGTGTTTCTGATGGAGAGCATCAACGGCGAGTTCCGCGGCGAACAGTTCGCTCTCGACGACTGGAGCAGTTCCTCCCCATCCCCCAACGACAACCAATTCGGCTACAACGACTGGGGAGCGATGTAAAAGGCGGAGCCTTTTACAGTTAAGAGTTAAGAATTAAGAGTTAAGAACGGCATTCCTGTATGAAACGAATGACCTGTGGCTCGAAACGAAAAACGAAGACTAAGGCACTCTTGAATTGAGAATTGAAAATTGAAAATTGGCTGCCGCTATACTCTTTATTCATTCTTGATTCTCAATTCTGCAGTTTGCTCTCGCTTGCTACGCAATCATTGAGACTGAAACGAATTATTATAAATTATCACAAATTATTAATATTCAATTTTTTAAATTAATTCGTGTTAATAATTTTAATTCGTTTAGCTTCGCTGACGTTTCTTTGCCTCGGCATAACCAAAGCAAGCTTTGTTTCTGCTCTCGGCTTTTGAAACGCCCAGTCACCAAAGTTGGCGAAGCCAACAAGGTGCAAAATCACAGTTCACAAGTCACTATTCACTAAAAAAGTTAAGAGTTAAGAACGGCATTCCTGTATGAAACGAATGACCTGTGGCTCGAAACGAAAAACGAAAACGAAGACTTAATTCTCAATTCTCAATTTTCAATTCATTAAGTTCGCAAGTCACAATTCCCAAAAAAAAATTTGAAAAAAGTTGATTTTTTTGTTGTATATCATTTATTTTGTGTAATTTTGCAAGTCCTAAGATTACGCAAATGTGTATCTTGGGGAAGTGTAATTATTTGCCAATCAAAAGATTGGGTGTTATTAACAAATATAGGAGAACCAAGCTATAGCAGCACCATTCAACCCCGGCGGCCCCGCAAATGCCAATAAAGGCCGCGCCAAAGGCCCCATGAAGAAGGAGCCGGAACATTTGATTAACGAGCGCATCAATGTGCCTATCGTCCGCGTTGTGGGCGAGGGCATGGAGCCTACCATTATGAACACGAAAGAGGCTCTGACGAGAGCTTACAACGATGGTCTCGACTTGGTGATGATTTCTCCTACGGCCAATCCGCCGGTGTGCAAGATTATCGAGTATCAGAAGTATCTGTACGAGCTCAAGAAGAAGGAGAAGGAGCGCAAGGCCAATTCGACCAAGGTGGTGATCAAGGAGATCCGCCTGAGCCCGCAGACGGACGACCACGATTTCGAGTTCAAGCTGAACCATGCCAAGCGTTTCCTCAAGGAGGGCAACAAGGTGAAGGTGGACGTGTTTTTCAGAGGCCGTTCCATCGTGTACAAGGAGCAGGGCGAGGCGCAGCTGCTGAAGTTTGCCGAGGCGCTGCTGGAGTATGGCAAGCCCGAGGTGATGCCCCGCCTGGAGGGCAAGCGGATGCTGATGATCATCGCGCCGAAGAAATAGAACCAGTTTATCGCTATATATAGTCTAACTTAAAAAAACAGTAAAGTAATGCCAAGAATGAAAACCAAGGCCGCTGCCAAAAAGCGTTTCACTTTCACCGGCACCGGCAGAATCAAGAGAAAGCATGCTTATCATAGCCACATTCTGACTAAGAAAGAGACCACGCAGAAACGTAATCTCGACCACACCGCTCTGGTGAGCCCCGATGACGAGAAGCGCGTAAAACGTATGCTTTTGCACTAAACCCGAGTCGGCTTGTCGAGACGTGAGTCTCAGGGCCAGGGTTTGGAAAAACGGAGTTATTAACCATTGTTTGAAGCACAAAAGAGAGGCCTGCGAGCCTCCGCTTAAACGAAAAACAAATTAAAGAAAATGCCAAGATCAGTAAATGCTGTTGCTTCAAGAGCACGCAGAAAAAAAATCCTCAACCGTACCAAAGGTTACTGGGGAAGAGGTAAAAACGTATGGACCGTCGCCAAGAATAAATGGGAAAAAGGTCAGACTTACGCATACCGCGACAGAAAGAATAAGAAGAGAGAGTTCCGCGCATTGTGGATCAACCGTATCAACGCCGGCTGCCGCATCAACGGTATCTCCTATTCTGTTTTTATGGGCGAATTACACAAGAACAACATTGAGTTGAACCGCAAGGTTCTGGCCGACCTGGCTATGAACAATCCCGAGGCTTTCAGCGCTGTTGTCAAGATGGTGAAAAAATAAGCCAAAGCTAACTGAGTGATAAACCTTTAAAACTTTATGTCATGGGAAAAACTGAATTAATGCAATATGTAGAGAATTTGGTCGAGCGCAAAGACTTCCCCGAATTCAAGGCTGGCGATACCATCACTGTCCATTATAAAATTAAAGAAGGAAACAAGGAACGTATCCAGAACTTCCAGGGCGTTGTGTTGCAGCGCAGTGGAAGCGGTTCTACTGAGACCTTTACTGTCCGCAAGATTACGAACGGCGTGGGTGTGGAACGTATTTTCCCCATCTGCAGCCCCTTCATCGAGCAGATCGACGTCAACAAATATGGTTCCGTTCGCAGAGCCCGTATTTTCTACCTCCGCAATCTCACCGGTAAGAAAGCCCGTATTAAGGAGAAGAGACACTAGTCTTTATCCACAGCGATATTATCTGGGAAAAGCAGCGGTCTCGAAGCGAGGCCGCCGCTTTTTTTGTGACGGAAGAGGCTGCGATGGTGTCGGCTCGAGAGAGGGGGCAGGGGGTGTGAAAAATCTTTTTGACAAATTATTTGTCCGTGTCGTTATTATTTTGTATCTTTGTAGAATTAAATTTATTTACAGACTTCTACTAACTTATTATATATAAAGGAGAAAAACAATGAAAGTAAATGTTAGAAACGTAGGCGAGGTGTCGATTGAGCAGCCGTGCTCGATTATCGACATCATCAAAATGGTAAATCCGGAAGGACTGAACAATTATTGTGTGGCCAAGATCGATGGCAAACTGATTGACCTCCGAACTACCATCACTACAGATTGCGACATTGAACTTTTAGACACTACCAGCAAGGAGGCGTTGCCGGTGTTGCGCCACACCACGGCTCACATCATGGCCGAGGCGGTGCAGAACCTGTTCCCTGAAGCCAAAATCACCATCGGCCCCGCCACCGAGAACGGCTATTTCTACGATTTCGATTTCCGTCCCTTCACCCGCGAGGATTTGGACGCCATTGAGAAGGAGATGAAGTCCATCATCAAGAAGGCCACCCGTCTGGAACGCAAAGAGGTGACCCGCAATGAGGCTCTCGAGCTGATGACCCAGCGCAACGAGCCCTATAAGGTGGAGCTGCTGGAGGCTATTCCCGAAGGGGAGACCATCACCATCTATCAGCAGGACAACTTCATCGACCTCTGCCGCGGACCCCATCTGTTGAACACCCGCCCCATCAAGGGGTTCAAACTCACCGCTGCCAGCAGCACCTATTGGCGCGGCGATAAGAAGAACAAGTCGCTGAGCCGTATCCACGGTACCGCTTTCTTCACCAAAGAGGACCTTGAAGGCTACTTGCAGTATCTGGAAGACATCAAGAACCACGACCACAACAAGATTGGCCGCGAACTGGGTTATTTCACCACCGTGGATGTGATTGGCCAGGGCCTGCCGTTGCTGATGCCCAAGGGCACCCATGTGGTGCAGACGATGCAGCGCTGGATTGAGGACGAGGAGAAGCGTCGCGGATATATGCGCACCAAGACCCCCCTCATGGCCAAGAGCGACCTGTATAAGATCTCTGGCCACTGGGATCACTATAAGGATGGTATGTTCGTCATGGGCGACGAGGAGAAGGACAAGGAGGTCTTCGCTCTGCGTCCTATGACCTGCCCGTTCCAATACTATGTCTATAAGAGCAGTCAGAAGTCGTACCGCGACCTGCCTTGCCGCTACGGCGAGACCTCGACGTTGTTCCGCAACGAGGACAGCGGCGAGATGCACGGCTTGACCCGTGTGCGCCAGTTCACCATCAGCGAAGGCCACCTTATTGTGCGTCCCGACCAGATGATTGACGAGTTCAAGGGCTGCATCGATTTGGCCCGTTTCTGCCTCACCACCTTAGGTCTGCAGAACGATGTGACCTGGCACCTCTCCAAGTGGGATCCCAGCGACACAAAGAAATATATCGGCGATGCCGCCACTTGGGAATGGACGGAGAACAGCATCCGCCAGATCCTCACCGACCTCAACATCCCCTTCACCGAGGATGTGGGAGAGGCCGCTTTCTATGGCCCCAAGGTGGACATCAATGCCAAGAACGTGTATGGCAAGGAAGACACCATGATCACTGTGCAGTGGGACGCCCTGCTGGCCGAGCAGTTCGATATGTACTTTATCGACAAGGACGGCAGCCGCACCCGCCCCTATATCATCCACCGCACCTCGATGGGTTGCTACGAGCGCACCCTGGCATGGTTGATTGAGAAGTATGAGGGCGCATTCCCCACTTGGCTGGCTCCCGAACAGGTGCGCGTGATGCCGATTTCTGAAAAATATATCGACTATGCCAAGCAGGTGGCCGACGAATTGCAAAGCAACGGCATCGAGGTGTTCTTTGACGACCGTAGCGAGAAGATCGGCTACAAGCTGCGCGAAGCCCGCATGGAGAAGATTCCTTACGGCCTCATCATCGGCCAGAAGGAGCAGGAGGAACAGCAGGTGTCCATCTGGAACCGCAAGGACGGCGATGTGGGACCTGCAAAACTCGACGAGTTCATCGACAAGCTCTGCAAGGAGATTCGCACCAAGTCGGTTGAGTTGACAATTCGCAAATAAAATAATTGATGCAGCCGTGCTTTTGCACGGCTGTATTTTTAAAATCAATTTATAGAACCCACCTTTAGCCATTAGACAATATGAAAGAGATTCGCTATGTTTCAGCCGACGAGGCCGTACAGTATGTCAAGAGCAACGACCATGTGCACATCAGCAGCGCCGCCAGTACGCCACAGGTGCTGATTGATGCCCTCTGCCGCCGTGGCGAGAGCGGTGCTTTGCGCAATGTCCGCATACACCACATCTTCACCTCGGGCGAGGCCCCATACGCCGATGAACGCTTCAAGAATGTGTTCTTCACCCAGGCGTTCTTCATCAGCGCCAATGTCCGCAAGAATGTGCAGAAGGGTTGGGCCGACTATATCCCTGTTTTTCTCAGCGAGACGCAGCGTCTGTATCGCACAGGCATCATTCCGCTGGATGTGGCCATGATCATGGTGTCGCCTCCCGACCGTCACGGATTTGTGTCGTTGGGCACGGCGGTGGACATCACCAGTGCCGCCATCGAAAAGGCCAAGACGGTGATTGCAGTGGTGAACAGCCATGTTCCCCGCGCCTGGGGCCATGCCATCATCCCTGCCGATATGGTGGATGTGTGGGTACGTGACGACAGGCCTTTGGTGAATGTGCCTTGTGACCAACCCACCGATATAGAGAACCAGATTGGCCGCCATTGTGCCACACTGGTTGATGACGGTGCCTGTTTGCAGATGGGCATCGGCTCAATACCCAACTCGGTGCTCACCCACTTGGACGACCACAAGGATTTGGGCATACATACCGAGATGTTCAGCGACGGGGTGCTGCCCCTGATTGAGAAAGGGGTGGTCAACGGACATTGCAAAAAGGTGTGCCGCGACAAGGTG
>JAZUIX010000022.1:0-9546 GCA_045642445.1 Bacteroidales bacterium
CCCTCTGTCGAGGGGAAATAGTCTGTCCCCTTCGGGGGAAATAGGGTTAAGGAAATATTTTGCAGACATTATCACCTTGTTGCGGATAATCATTTTTCCAAATTTTTATTTCTAAGCGAAAGCGCTAAAATTATTTCCGGCTTCAGCCGCAACTATTTCTCATCGGAGATGAACATGGTACAAGGCATGAAGGTGTGTCGTTTTTTTTTGCCTGGCGGCAAGAAATAAATCCCTCTGTCGACTATTTCGAGGATTGAAAATCCGCACCAACGAGGGGAATAAAACACGAGGGATGTCATCGGCATCAAACATTGGTAGCCAGCTTTAGATGACAGTTGAAGGATGACAGTTGAAAGTGGTTCCCGCCCATCAGTTCACCGATCACTGGTCTCCAATCACTGGTCACAGATCACAATTTATAAATATAGTTAAATTATTTGTTGTTGTGAATAATTATTTGTAATTTTGCAAATCCATTTTGACGATTATTTTTTTATTAATATTAACTACAAAAATGTATTTGCTATGAAAAAACATCTACAACTCCTGGCACTGATTGCGGCAATGTGCTTGCCGTGGCTGGGTCAGGCACAGTCGCGAGCGACGGTGACAGTAGGTACGGGTACAACAACCTCGTACACTTCGCCGTTCAACGGGCTCTACAAAAACTCCACAAACCAGATGCTCTATCTGGCTTCGGAGATTAGCACTGCAGGTGTTATCGACACGATATGGTACTATAGTGCCGCATCGGGACAGACGATGACCTGCACCGAACTGAAAGTGTACATGGGCACCACCTCGGCCGCTACTTTCAGCACAATGTTCACAAGTTCGGATTTCGAAGAGGTGTATTCCGGATCCAACGTTGTCATTGGAGGATCCATAGGCTGGTACGCCATTCCGCTGGATTCCCCCTATGCCTACAACGGTTCCGACAATCTGGTGGTGTGTGTCACCAAAAAAACGCCCTCCTACAACTCCTCCTGCACCTGGCAGTACACCAGTCTTTCTGGACGCTGCCGCTATCGTCAGAGCGACAATGACGCTACCTATGGCGATCTCTCTGCTCTGCCTGCCGGCACTGCTGGCTCTACCGCCAGTTACTTCCCCAATACCCGTTTCAGTTTCAACCTCAACTATGTTCCCCCCACCTGTCTCCGACCGGTCTCTATCGCTGCTGACAATGTGACGGCCCATAGTGCCGCTATCTCTTGGGTGGACACTGCTGCCACGGGCAACTACTATGTTTATTACTATCCTACCGATAATCCCTCGGCCATCGACTCGGTTGCCGTGAGCTCCACTTCTTACACCTTCAATGGCCTTCTTGCCAACACTTCCTACACTGTCGGCGTTGCCGCCAACTGTGGCGGTGGCGACATCAGTCAGCGTCGCAACACCTCGTTCTGCACCGAATGTGACCTCCTCAGCACTTTCCCCTACACCTACGGCTTTGAAGACTCGCCTTCGGGCACAGGTTCTGTGCCTCCCTGCTGGACTTTTGCCAGCGACGGCTCGGGCACCTACACCAACTACTATCCCTATGTCCATACCAGCAATGTGCGCACCGGTTCAAAGGATGTTTATTTCTATCTGACCGCCTCCAGCAGCACCACTGCGGGCTATCCCCATTGGGAAGTGGCCGCTCTGCCCCCTGTGGACACCACCGTGCACCCCATCTCCGACCTCACTTTGAACTTCTGGGGCCGCACTTCCACCACTGCCAGTTATGTGACTAACTTTGAGGTGGGCGTGATGACCAACCCTGCCGACACCAACACTTTCCAGCTGGTGCAGGCCTTCGGTCCCTATTCCAACCTCCCTTATCAAGAGTTCAGCATCGACTTTGCCAACTTCACGGGTCATGGCAACTATATTGCCATCAAGATGCAGCGTGGCAGCACGGCTCAGTACCTTTATGCTGACGACTTCACTTTGTTGGTCACTCCGGCATGTCCCCGTGTGGAGAACGTAGCCGCCTCCAACATCACCTCCAACTCGGCCGACCTCTCCTGGACCGAGATGGGCACTGCCACCAGTTGGCAACTGGATGTGATGAATGGCGACTCCCTCGAATCCACCCAGTATGCCACTACTACCAACTACACGTTGTCAGGTCTCCAACCCAACACCGATTACACGGTCAACATCACCGTGGTTTGCGGCAGCGACGCAGGCGGTGTGAACACCATTTCGTTCCGCACAGCTTGTGAGGAAATTACCGACCTGCCTTATAGTTATGGCTTCGAGGATGCCACAGGTACGGGTGCCACCAACAGTTTCTCGTCGTGCTTTGGCCGCTACACCAACGGTAGCACGGCCTATCCCTATCCGTCGAGTACGCAGAAACGCACCGGCAGCTATTCCGTCTATTTCTACAATTCTGCTTCGGGCGCCACTTACTCGTACCTCACCATGCCCTTGTTTGCCCAGAGCGTCAATGGCATGCAAATATCTTTCTGGGGTTACAAGACCTCGGCCAACTACGGCCACCTGATGGTTGGTGTGATGGACAATCCTGCCGACATCACCACGTTCGACACTATCGCCACCTTGCAGGTCAGCGACTTGAACACTTGGGAGTATTTTGAGATACCCTTGGCCAGCTATACCGGCACGGGCAGATACATAACCCTGCTCAGCACTGGTGCGACAGCCAGCTACACATACGTCGACGACATCGTGGTTGACAGAATGTCTGACTGTCCGCGTCCCACCGATGTGGCTGCCACAAACATCACCACCAACAGCATGGACCTCGCTTGGAGCGAGAGCGGCACTGCCAGCGCATGGCTGATTGAATACACCTCCACCACCTTCGACAATGCCGACGACATCCAATCGGTCGAGGCCTACTCCAACCCTTACACCCTTACGGGTCTCAACCCCTCAGTCAATTATCAGATGCGCATAGCATCGCTCTGCAGCGACGGCGACACCAGCACCTACACCTACTTCACTGCCAGCACCCTCTGCGGCGAAGTGGCGCTGCCTTTCGCCTACACCTTCGAGAACGATGCCACGGGCACCACGGCTCCTTTCCCGAACTGCTGGACCCGCATCAACGATGCCACGGGCACATATACTTACTATCCTTACGTTAATAGTTCTACCAATGCCCACAGCGGCAGCAAACTGCTCTATTTCTACCAATGCACAACCTCCACTTATGCCGACAACCAATACGCCGTGCTTCCTCCTATCAACACCGTGGAGTATCCGATGGCCTATAACGAGATGACTTTCTGGTCGCGTATGAGCACCGCCACCGCTACCGGCGAACTTATCGTTGGTGTGATGAGCGACCCCAACAATGTTTCGACTTTTGTCCCCGTCGACACCATCGTCACCACAGGTTCCACCTACGTCCTCAACACCGTTAATTTTTCCAACTACACCGACACCGGCAAATACATAGCTCTCCGTGCCCGCCGTCTCACCACTTCGGTCTACACCTACGTCGACGACATCGAGGTGCGTCAGGCAGCTTCGTGCCCCACACCCGAGAATGTCCACACCGTGAACGTCCTGGCCGATGAAGCCACCGTGGCTTGGGACAACGACGAACTCTTCAGCTATGCCATGGTATACTACGGCACCACCGGATTCAGCACCGACACCGCCTGGTCGATATATGTTGCCGACACCAACGAGGTAACCTTCACCAGTCTGATGCCCAACACCGAGTATGAGTATTATGTTGTGACCTCCTGCGCCATGGGCGACGCCAACCCCACACCCAGATACTCGTTCCGCACCACTTGCGCCGCCGTGCCTGCCGACAGCCTGCCCTATATGGAAGACTTTGAGAGCTACACCTCCGGCACCAGCAACCCCATCGATCCCTGCTGGACCAAATACTACAGCAGCACCGGCACCAGCACCAGCTACCCCTATCCCTCCAGCACAACTCCTGCCACGGGTAGTCTCAGCCTCTATTTCTACTCCACGAGCTCTTTGTACTGCTATGCCGCCCTGCCGATGTTCGAAAGCGACATCAACGCGCTGCGCGTCCGCTTCAACCTCAAAGCCTACTCCACACTTTCAACCAGCTATGGCACCACGCTGGTGGTCGGCGTTATGTCCAACCCCAACGACATTGCCACCTTCGACACCGTTGAAGTGGTCACCTTCGACATGAACAACGCCGTCACCAACACAGTCTATCCCTGCGAAGTGAGTTTTGACGGCTACACCGGCCAAGGCCGCTACATCGCCTTCTTGTCGCCGCTCACAGGTCCGCTGAGCTACACAACCAATTATGCCAAACTCGACGACGTCATCGTTGACTCTGTGCCTGATTGCCGCCGTTGCTACAATCTGGTGGCTGAGAACGTCACGGCAAACTCTGCCGACCTCGTTTGGCAGAACACCTCTGGTAACCTCACCAGCTACACTGTGGCCCTCAGCACCACACCTAATTTCAATCCCGACACCTGCACCAATCTGTTTGTGGTGTACGACACCATCTACAACCTCTCCGGTTTGGCCAACTATTCCCAATATTATTGGGCCGTGCGTGCCAACTGTGGTAGCGATAGCAGTGACTGGACCCTCGTCAACTCTTTCCGCACCCTTTTCGACTGTGGTGACAACTATGTGAACATTCTCGACACCATCGGTGATGGCACCAGCAGCACCTCGACGTATACAATGTATACCTCCACATCCTACCCAAGTGGCTATTCTGCCAACCTCTTCACCGTTGCCGAACTTGCCGAGATGGGCTTGACCTCCAACAACAACATTAACGCTATCTCCTTGCATACAGGCGCCACCGGCGGTCTTGTCCAAGATGTGCGCATCTATATGAGTGAGACATCATACGAAGGATTCACCACCTCTACACCTGCCACCGATACTGCCGAGCTCTTCTCAGGTATGACCCTCGTGTATCAGGGCGATGTCACCTTTGCAGCCAACCAGTGGAACGAGATAGTCTTCGATACCCCCTTCCATTATTCCGGCAGCAACAACTTGTTTGTACGCTTGGTTCGTGGTAATTCTGCGGCCGCGGTCACACATTACTACACCTCTACCACACCTGACTATTCCACCGTCTACGGTTATCGCTCTGCCACCGGTAGCACCTACACCGCCACTCGCTCATACTATCGCACCAATATGGCTTTCAACGTTTGCGCTGAAATCCCCGCTTGCGAGCGTCCCACCAATGTGGCGCTGACCTCGCTGCAGCCTACCGGTTGTGCCATCACTTGGCAGGGTGCCACACCCAGCTATGAGGTGGCTTACGGTCCAGAAGGTTTCAACCCCGACACCGTGGCCTCTTTGGCCGGCACTCACGCCAACACCGTCGACACCACCTTCGCCATTGTGGGTCTCAATCCTCAGACCAGCTACGACGTCTATGTGCGTGGTTTCTGCTCTTCGGGCGACACCAGCGATTGGGCCATCGCACTGAACTTTGCCACTCCGTGTGCCGCACAGACGCTGCCTTATACCGAGGATTTTGAGACCTACACTTCGGGTTCTGCCAATCCTATCAGCCCCTGCTGGACCAAGGGTACCAACAACTCGACCCAATATCCTTATCCCTACACCACCAACGCCATCAACGGCAACCTCAGCCTCTACTTTTATGCCTATCATCCCTCATCGGCTACTTCTACTGCCTACTACTGCTACGCCGCACTGCCTTTGATGGATGCTCCTGTCGACACCCTTATGTTGACCTTCAACATGCGTCGCTATAACACCACCACCGATTACTACACTTCTCGTTTGTTGGTAGGTGTGATGGTCGATCCCAACGACATCTCCACTTTCCAGCCTGTCGACACCATCGACCTCAAGTCCGAAGCCGGCCTCTCAGTCCACCGTATAGAGGTTGCTTTCGACAACTATACCGGTAATGGCAGCTATATCGCCCTCTATGATGAGGTGCCTCCGCTCTATGGCTCCAATACCTATTCTTACAGTTATGTCTATGTCGACGACATCATGGTTGACTATATCCCCAGTTGCTACACCCCTGTCGACCTTTATGCCGATAACGTCACCGCCACCACCGCCGATATTCACTGGACCGACCGCAACAGCAATGTCTATGGTTGGGAACTTGAATACGGCCCCTCGGGCTTCACTCAGGGCACTGGCACAGTGGTCTATCCTGTGGCCGACAGCATCACTCTCACAGGCTTGGTCAATGCCACCTATTATGATGTCTATGTCCGCAACATCTGCTCGCCCACCGATACCAGCAGTTGGACCAATGTCTGCACCTTCTCTACCGAGTGCGGCATGATCAACACTTTGCCCTACAGGAATGACTTTGAGAACGAGGTTGCTGGTGGCTCTTCCATCACCACCTATCCCACCTTTGTCAATTGTTGGACCCGCTTCAACAACTCCACTTCTGCCTCCTATCAGGGCTATCCTTATGTGAGCAGCACCGCTTCCTATATCCATGAAGGCAACCGTTGCATGTATTTCTATGGTGCAGCCACCTCTTCTACCACCGCCTATCCTGACATTCAGATGGCCATCCTGCCGCAAATCGACACCACTCTGATTCCTGTCAATACCCTTTCGCTCAACTTCTGGGCTCGCCGCAATGCTTCTTATGCCACCACCTTCTATATTGGTGTGATGTCCGATCCTGCTGATGCCAGCACCTTCCAGTATGTCGACTCGCTGACTCTTGCCGCCGACTACACTTACTACGAGGTTCCTTTCACCGGTTTCATCGGTCATGGCTCATATATTGCCATGCGTGTGAATCGTGGTGCAACAGCACAGTATGTCTACCTCGACGATGTGGAGCTCGACATTGCTGCCAGCTGTGCACGTCCCGATACTTTGACTTTCGACAGCGCTTCCAGCAACAGCATCCAGCTGAGCTGGTACGAGGCTGGCGAGGCCTCACAGTGGGCTGTTGAGTACGGCCCCGTAGGTTTCGTGCCTGGTACAGGCGTCTCCGTCATAGCCAACACTAACCCCTACACTCTTACCGGTCTCACTCCTGCCACCACATATCAATATTATGTGCGTTCTATCTGCGGTGTTGGCGACACCAGCCGCTACAGTCGCGTACCTGTCACCTTCTCTACTGCTCAGATAGCCGGAACATTGCCCTATGTCTATAACTTCGAAGACCAGGGTGAGTGGAACAATTGGCAAACCAACAGTAACCAGTCGGTCAATTGGTTCCGCGGCACCGCCGAGCATTTCGATGGCAACTACGGTATGTATATCTCTACCGACAATGGCGCCACTTGTGGCACTAACATGTCGGCTATTGTCAACGCCTGCGCTTATCGTGACATCGACTTCGGCAATGATGCCAATGCCACCTTCGCCGTCACTTTCAAGGCCAAGGTCGGCGGCACCGTCGCCCATAACTACGACGGCGTGAGCGTCCTTGTGGTTGATCCTTCTGTGCCTGTTGAGGCTTCCAGCACCGCCATCACTAGCCCTTGGGGCCATGTCAACGATGTCTCGCTTGGCACTGCTCGTCGTGACACCAACTGGAATACCTACACCTTCCACTTCGACCATCAGGAAGGAGTGCGCCGCGTGGTGTTCTACTGGTTCAACCAGGCTACAGGTGTGGCCGACTTCACTGGTGGTCCTGCTGCCATCGATAGCGTCTACGTCTATCAGGAGGCTTGCGACCGTCCTTACGACCTCAATGCCACCAACATCACCCCCAACAGCGCTAATTTGAGCTGGTCGGCCGATGCCAACGGCACCTACATTGTTGCCTATCGCGTCAATGGTGCGGCTGCTTCGACCACTGTTTACGACACCGTTGTCAACCAGACAAACTACAGCCTCACTGGACTCATCTCCAACACACAGTATGTTTTCTGGGTCAAACGTATCTGCGATGCCACCCATTCCAGCGACTATTCTCTCAGCCGCACATTCACTACCGCATGTAGCTACTTCAGCGCCTCCGACACCCTCTTTGAGGACTTCCGTTCTGTCCCAGGCGTGGCTTACAATATTGATGGTTCGCTGCCCACCTGCTGGGAAGGCTACACCAATGGTACCTATACCTACAGTATGCCCCATGTGGTCAACAGTGGCACCTACTGGTATTCGTTGGGCGATAGCAATGCCCTCATTATGACCTCCGGAGCAGCCACATCCTATGGCGATACCAAGATTGTTCGTCTGCCTCTCTTTGTTGAGCCTGTCAACACCCTCACACTCTCTTATTGGATGTGCACCGAAAGCAACACTAATGGTGTGCTGAGCGTTGGCTATATGACTGGCGACAACTACGAAACCGACTTTGTTCCTGTCAAGAACATTCCCGCTTCTGCCGCCACCGTCAAAGGTAGTAGCGGTCCTCAGACAGGTCATGGCATTTTCGACACAGTCACCTTTGAAGAGGTGCCTGCCACGGCCCAGTATATTGCTTTCCGCTGGGTCTACAACTCTTCGTTCTACTCCTGCTGCATCGACAATGTAAAGGTTACTTCCGAAGGTTGCTCGGCTCCTGCCATGGTCAACGAAACCCACACCTACGATTCTATCACCATCAACTGGGCAGGCGCCAGCTCGCTCTACATGGTCAATATCAAAGAATCCACCGAGACAGGCTGGCCTGAAGCCGACACCCTCTCCAACGTCAACACCTACACCTTCACCGGTCTGCAATCGGGCACCAGCTATCAGATTCGTCTGCGCCAGTACTGCAGCTATTCCGACGAATGGTCCGAGTGGGTTTACTACACCATCTCTACCGACACTCTGCCTTGCTTGACTCCCGACAATCTCCACACCACCGATCTGACCAACGCCACCGCTACGATGGATTGGAACGTCAATGGCGTTGAGAACAATTGGGACATCCATGTGTGGTTCACTGGCGGACTCGACACTCTCTATCGCGTCAACAGCCATCCCGCCACTATTGATGGCTTCACCGCAGGCGTTACCTACAATGCTGCTGTCCGTGCCCTTTGTGGCAACACTTTGGAAGAAGGCGACTGGAGCGATACTATCACCTTCACCACGCCCACCTGTCCCGACGTCACAGGTCTTGCCACCAGCGATGTCACCAGCAACAGCATCACGCTCTCCTGGAACTCCGATGAGGCTGTCCAGCGTTGGGTTGTGGAATATGGCTATGCCGGCTTCACTCAAGGTCAAGGCATCTCCGACACTGTCACCACCAACACCTATGTTGTTACTGACCTGGCTTCCGAAACGAGCTACGAATTCAAAGTCTTGGCCGTTTGTGGCTACGACTGGTACAGCGAGCAGTGGGCCGAAATCTCTGCCACCACGCTTGCCAGCTCTGGCGACGATTGTGACCCCGTCACCAACCTCGTCGTTTCCAACATCACTACCAACTCAGCCATGGTTACCTGGTTCTCCGAATCCGGTACTACTTGGAACGTGGTTGTTCCTGAAGCCAATGTCGACGTCACCGTCACCGAGCAGCAGTATGCCCTCACCGGCTTGTTGGCCAACACCAACTACAACGTGAAGGTCCGCACCGTCTGCGACAACGACCAGTACAGCGACTTCGTAACCACCAGCTTCATGACCGAGCAGGAAGAAGGTATC
>JAZUIX010000023.1:0-10223 GCA_045642445.1 Bacteroidales bacterium
CCATCTCAATGGTGAGAAAATGATGGAGCAGACGATTGTCGATACTCGTGCCGAGTTTGCCAACAATCTTAATCATTACGAGAGCGACTTCGCCGATGTGAAGGGACAGGAGAGCATCAAACGTGCTTTGGAAATAGCTGCCGCAGGAGGTCATAATGTCATCATGATTGGCCCTCCGGGCTCAGGAAAAACCATGTTGGCCAAACGTATGCCATCCATTCTTCCTCCGCTGAGCCTTGAAGAGGCTTTGGAAACCACTCAGATACATAGTGTGGCAGGTAAAATGAAGAAAGAGGACTCATTGATAGCGGTTCGACCCTTCCGTTCCCCTCATCACACCATCTCCGATGTGGCTTTGTGTGGAGGAGGTCAAAATCCTGCGCCTGGCGAGATTAGTTTGGCCCATAATGGTGTTCTTTTCCTTGATGAGCTACCCGAATTTCGCAGACAGGTGTTGGAGGTGTTGCGTCAGCCCATGGAGGAACGGCGTGTTACCATCTCCCGAGCCAAAATGTCTGTGGATTATCCTGCCAGTTTCATGCTTGTAGCGGCCATGAACCCGTGTCCTTGCGGCTATTACAATCACCCCACCGTGGAGTGTACCTGTCCTGCGGGTGCGGTAAAGAAATATATGAACAAAGTTTCGGGTCCTTTGCTCGACCGAATAGATATTCAGATAGAGGTCATCCCTGTGCCTTTCCGCGATTTGGCTACTATGAAGCCAGGCGAATCAAGTGCCACGATTCGGGAGCGGGTGATTGCCGCTCGAAAGATTCAAGAAGAACGTTTTCGCGAATATCCGGGTATCCACTGCAACGCCCAGATGAATACTAAACTGTTCCACAAATATTGTGTCCTCGATGCCGAATCGCAGGAACTGATGAAGAATGCCATGGAGTCTTTAGGGCTCTCAGCTCGAGCCTACGACCGAATACTGAAAGTGGCACGCACTATCGCTGACCTCGATCATAGTGAGAACATCAATTCCACACACCTCAGCGAGGCCATCCTGTTTCGCAGTCTTGACCGCGATTCGTGGGGACAATAAAGATTTGTGACTTGCAAATCACGTCTCAGCCGAGAGACCCAAAAGGGCTGACAAAATGTTGGAAATAATATTAATATGAAGCATATAACTGATTTTACTATCGTAAAAAAAGAGCAACTGGGCGAACACTATTTTTCGCTCACCTTGCTTCACCCCGAGCAACTTCCCGCTATTGCAGCGGGGCAGTTTGTTGAGGTGGAGGTTCGCAACAATCGTGAAGTGATGTTGCGCCGACCCATCTCTATCCACGATGTGGATGCACAAAACAATACTTTGACCCTTCTCATTCAAGTTGTGGGCAAAGGAACGCGCCAATTGGCCACTTTGGTTGAGGGCGACAAACTGAATCTTGTCTATCCCTTGGGTCATGGTTTCGGTTTGAAAGGCACGAAGCCCCTTTTGGTAGGCGGTGGAGCGGGTATTGCCCCTCTCTTTTACCTCGCCAAATGCTATCAGAAGCAGGGAGTTAAGCCCACCATTCTTTTGGGTGGGCGCACCAAGGAACTGATACCTGTGCGTGAGGCCTTTGAGCCTTACGGCCAAGTGGCTTATGCCACCGAGGACGGAAGTCTGGGTGAAAAGGGCTTGGTGACACAACATAGTGTATTCACCGCTGATTACGATCAGATTTGCACCTGTGGCCCCACCCCCATGATGAAGGCTGTGGGTCGCTATGCTGTGGAAAAGGGCATAGCTTGCGAGGTTTCGTTGGAAAATATGATGGCTTGCGGCATCGGTGCCTGTCTCTGCTGCGTCTGTGATACCGACCAAGGCCACAAATGTGTGTGCAAAGAGGGTCCCGTCTTCGATGTGACAATGTTGAAAAATTGGCTTTCAGCCAAATAAGATATTTTGATTATGGCATCATTAGCAACAAAGATACACAACATCTCTCTCAAAAACCCCGTGATGACCGCTTCGGGCACTTTTGGTTACGGAGAGGAATTTGCTGATTTTATTGATCTTGCACGTCTCGGTGGCATCATAGTGAAAGGCACCACGGGCGAACGCAGACAAGGCAACCCTTATCCCCGCATGGCTGAGACCCCTTCGGGAATGCTCAATGCGGTGGGTCTTCAAAATGTGGGTGTCGAAACCTTCTGCAAAGAGGTCTATCCGCGTATTAAAGACATACAAACCAACATCTTGGTCAATGTAAGCGGATCCTCTATCGAGGAATACTGCCATGTGGCCGAACAAATCGATGCTTTGGACAACATCCCTGGTATCGAACTGAATATCAGTTGTCCCAATGTGAAAAAAGGGGGTATGGGTTTTGGAACCAATCCCGATATGGCCGCACAAGTGGTCAAAGCGGTGCGTGAGGTGTACCACAAAACGTTGATTGTAAAACTGACACCCAATGTTACAAGCATTGTGGACATAGCCAAAGCAGTGGAGCAGGCAGGAGCCGACAGTGTGTCGTTGATTAACACAATGTTGGGCATGGCCATAGATGTGGAAAAACAGCGTCCGTACCTGAGCACCATCACAGGAGGCTTGAGCGGCCCCTGTGTCAAACCTGTAGCCGTGAGAATGGTGTGGCAGGTGGCCCATGCGGTTCAGATTCCAGTCATTGGATTGGGTGGAATTAGCTGTGCGGCAGATGCTTTGGAGTTCCTTATGGCTGGAGCCAAAGCCATTGAAGTGGGTACTGCAAACTTCGTCGACCCCACCGTGACGGTAAAAATAGTCGAAGGTTTGGAGGATTATTGCAAGCGTCACCATATCGAAGACATCAACGAAATTATCGGAATAATATAATCAAAAAGCCCCTATGCCGACCCTCATCGTGGATAGCGGAAGCACCAAGACACATTGGCTTTGGTCGAAAGGAACAGGCTTCAACGAGTTGCTGACGCAGGGACTCAACCCACGTTTCACCTCCGATGAAGTCTTCTTTGAGGCCCTTGATGCGGTACGCAAGGCGATAGGGGAGGAGCAAGTGCTTCAAACCCACTTCTATGGAGCCGGTTGTGGCACCAAAGCCATGCAGGAAAGAGTGAAGCGTCTGCTCCTCAAGGCGTTCCCACAGAGCCATATCGAAGTGGCGGGAGACCTTCTCGGGGCATGCCGTGCCTGTTGTGGTGCGGAAAAGGGGCTTGTAGGCATCCTGGGAACGGGCAGCAATATGTGCTATTTTGATGGGGAAGTGATTGCACGCCAGCGCTTTTCCACCGGCTATATCTTGGGCGATGAAGGCTCGGGAAACCATATCGGGAGGCGTTTGTTGAAGGATTATCTCGAAGAGAGGATGCCGAAGAACGTAAGTGCCATGTTCCATGATACTTACACGATGACTCCGGAGGAATTTATAGACAATCTTTACAGCAAGCCTACCCCCAATCGGTATCTGGCTTCGTTTGCCCCCTTTGCCGCGAAACATCGGCAGGAGGGCTATATTAGCGAGGTGCTCAAAGATTGTTTCAGTGCTTTTCTCGCCCAGTTGGATTATTTCCCCGACCAAAGGCGTCTGCCACTGCACCTTGTGGGGGGCCTGGCTATGACCTTTGAGAAGGAAATTCGCGAAGCGGCTGAAGGCACCGAAACGATTATCGGCACCATTTTGCCCGACCCCGCTCAGCGGTTGCTTGCCTATCATCTCAGCGAAGCCGAGTGACCGAATTTGGGGTCAACGTTCGCAGTTTCCTCTGATGTGAGAAGTATATTTTGCATCTTGCACACATAGCACTTTACCACTTTACCTTTTTACCACTCACTCCTCCTTAGATGTACTTTTGTTGCTAACTCGTTGATTCTTCGCTACTATAGCGAGCGTGAAGCGAAGGATCAGCGAAGGATCAACGAAGGATCAACGAAGTTTCTCATATCTGAAGCCGAATAATCGGAAAATTTTTAACACATTTTTAACATCGAAAAGGTACATTTTTCCTTCTCAGACGTACAAAAATGCGTTTCAATTGTACAAAAATCGGTTTTCACGGCCATAAACATCGGATAAAATGAGGGAGAAGAAGCGGATTTGAGGCGAGGTTGAGGAGGGGTGTAAATTTATTTTTTCGGATATATACTAATAAGGCTTTTTTTTCGTTTTTATTATTGCTTTTTTAATTTTTGAAACAAAGAAATAATTATTACTACAATGGATCTTTCTAACATTTTAGCCATTTCCGGCAAACCCGACCTGAATGAATTAGTATCGCGTACCAAGAATGGTGCTATTGTGAAGAATTTGGTCAACGGCCAAAAGTTCCCCGTGTTTTCAACCAACAGTATCAGCCAGTTGAGCGAAATACGCATGTTTACTGTTGACGATGAGAAGCCCCTCGAGGAAGTGATGCAGAACATATATAATGTGTTGGAAGCCAAGCCTACCGATTTCGACCCCAAGAAGGCCGAGAACGCTGTTTTGTTTGATTTGCTGGGCAAGGTGCTTCCCGATTACGACACCGAGCGTGTGCATGCTTCGGATGCCAAAAAGTTGTTCAGCTGGTACAATATCCTGCTAAATGCCGGCAAGTTGACTCCTGCCGAGGAGGAAAAGTCCGAGGAGCAGAAGGAAGAAGTTGAAAAGCCTGTGGCTCAGAAGGCTGCTGCCCCTAAAAAGGCTGCCGCTCCGAAGAAGGCTCTGGCTCCTAAGGCCACCACTCAGGCCAAGTCGGCTCCCAAACGTACCACTACTGCCAAGAAGGCCATCTGATCTTATTTCGTTGAATATCAAATTGATTGAAGATATGAAGAAATTTATTGTAGCTTTATGTGCTTTGGCCATGATTGCGGGTGCTGTTTCTTGCAAGAAGGATGACCCCGTTGATCCTGTTGAAGATGACCTCGTGGTAACTGAAAAATTGGCTGAGGGTATTTATCAACCTGCCATGAAGATTGCCTCTATCACCACTGATATTGGAGATTTTGAGGAGTGGAGTTGGGGTGCCAAGAATCTCGACCATATCACTGGGAGAGGCGAGGAAGCTCACTCCGTTACTTTTGGTTATGCCGGAGATTATGTTTCGAAGGTGATCGGTAATGGTGAGGAATGGCGTTATTTCTATAGCAGCAACCAACTTTCGAGTTCCGAGCTTTGGGTCGACAATGCGAAAGTTATCGAGATGAGTTTTGACCACAGTGCTGATGGAAAAATCAATAGTGCCAGGATCGATATTGATGAGTCTTATCTTATGCAGATGCTCGGAGGCATGATTGGCGGTGGAGGATTCCCTTTTGCCAATCTGTTGAACCGTAGTGCGATGGAGTCTTTGGCTGAGATGGCTAAGATTTCTGCCGCTGTGAGAAACAATGCCAAGTTTTCGGTGGGCAGCCTCAATGTGGGCATCAACTTTCAGTGGGATGGCGAGAATGTGAAGAATATGATGCTGAATGCCGGTATTGCTATCAATATTGATACAAACGACCTCAACCTGATTGAGAGCCTCGGCGTTATTCCTGAGGAATTTTCCACATATATTGCTATGGCGAGAGTCGCTATGGCTTTCACGGGTGGAGTGGTTCCGCTGCAGCTTGAGATGAATGACACGGTGTCGTATACCTACGACAATAATCGCAATCCTTTCTACTGCTATCTTGGCAACGGTATCGACCCCAGGGCTTTCTCGTATAACAATGTTACAATCGAGGACAATCATGGTGCTATGACTGGTTCGGTTTCGCTGATGGGTCAGAATCTTCAGCTCATCAACAATCCGATTAATGATTATATGGAATACAATTACGAGTATAACGCCAAAGGCTATCCCACCAAATGCGAAAGCGGTAATATTGTTACCCTTACTTATTTAGAAAATTGAAAGTGAAGAGTGGGCTTTTGCATTACTTTTTATCTTTAATTTAATTCATAATGACTTACACAGATAAAGACCAAAAATTCAAACGCTATACCATCACTTCGGCTCTGCCATACGCGAATGGTCCTGTGCATATTGGGCATTTGGCTGGGGTGTATGTCCCTGCCGATGTGTATGCCCGCTATTTGCGTAGTGCCGGCGAAGAGGTGCTTTTCCTTGGCGGTAGCGATGAGCATGGTGTGCCTATCACTATCAAGGCTCGCCGCGAGGGTGTCACACCTCAGGACATTGTCGACCGTTACCACAATATCATCAAAGAGTCTTTCAAAGAGTTGGGCATTTCGTTCGATATCTACTCCCGCACCTCAAGTCCCGAGCATCACGAAACGGCTGCCGCCTATTTCAAAAAACTCTATGAGGAGGGCAAATTTGTTGAGAAAACCTCGATGCAGTATTACGACGAGGAGGCTCATCAGTTTTTGGCCGACCGATATATCACGGGCACTTGTCCTCATTGTGGCAATGAACATGCTTACGGCGACCAGTGTGAGGCTTGCGGCACTTCGTTGAACGCCACCGACCTCATCAATCCCAAGTCGGCCCTGAGTGGCAATCCTCCCGTGATGAAGGAGACGAAGCATTGGTATCTGCCCCTCGACCAGGATGAACCTTGGCTGCGTGAGTGGATTTTGGAGCAGCACAAAGGCGATTGGAAGACCAATGTTTATGGTCAATGCAAGTCGTGGATTGATGCCGGCTTGCAGCCTCGTGCCGTGACTCGCGACCTCGAATGGGGCGTCAAAGTGCCCATCGAAGGAGTTGACGGCAAGGTGCTTTATGTATGGTTCGATGCCCCTATCGGCTACATCAGTTTCACCAAACAGTTGAAAGGCGGTGATTGGGAGAAATGGTGGAAGGACAATGAAACCAAACTGGTTCATTTCATCGGCAAGGACAACATCGTCTTCCATTGCATCATTTTCCCCGCAATGCTCAAAGCCGAAGGCAGTTATATCCTCCCACAGAATGTGCCCGCCAATGAGTTCCTCAACCTCGAAGGCGACAAAATCAGCACTTCGCGCAACTGGGCCGTGTGGCTGCACGAATACTTGAAGGATTTTCCCGGTAAGCAGGATGTGCTTCGCTACACCCTTTGCAGCAATGCCCCTGAGACGAAGGATAACGACTTTACTTGGAAGGATTTCCAACTGAAGAACAACTCCGAGTTGGTGGCCATTCTTGGCAATTTCGTCAACCGTACCCTTGTACTTACCCATAAGTTCTTTGAGGGCAAAGTCCCCGCAGCTGGCGAATACGGTGATTTGGAGAAAGAGACTATCAAAGAGATGGCCGCTTTCCCCGAAAAGGTGGGACGCAGCATCGAGACCTATCGCTTCCGCGAAGCCTTGTCCGAAATGATGAATTTGGCCCGTCTCGGCAACAAATACCTCACCGATACCGAGCCTTGGAAACTTATCAAAACCGACCCCACCCGTACCGCCACGGTGCTCAATCTCTCGCTGCAGATTTGTGCCAATTTGGCTATTCTTTGCGAACCTTTCCTGCCCTTCACGGCTGAGAAGATTTGCCACATGCTCAACATTGAAAAGAAAAGTTGGCATCAGGCCGGAGTGGCAGACCTCCTCGAAGCAGGCCATGTTATCGCCAAACCTGAATTGCTTTTTGAGCAAATTGATGATACAACCATTGATATGCAGGTCAACAAACTGCTGGAGACCAAGCGCCAGAACGAATTGAATGCCTGGAGCCCGAAGTCGGTAAAAGAGACTGTTGCTTTTGACGATTTTGGCAAGGTGGACATTCGTGTGGGCACAGTGTTGGAATGCACCAAGGTGCCTAAGGCCGATAAACTTCTTCAGTTCAAAATTGAGGATGGTCTGGGCACCCGCACCATTGTCAGTGGTATCGCAAAATTCTATCCTGAACCCGAGAAGCTGGTGGGTATGCAGGTTTGTTTTATCGCCAACTTTGTACCCCGCAAACTCAAAGGTGTCGAAAGTCAGGGTATGATTCTCAGTGCTGAGGATAAAGATGGCCGCTTAGTCCTTATCTCCCCCAGCCAGTTGGTCACTCCTGGATGTAATGTAGGATAGTGAAAGTGCTTCTTTTGGGAGGCAACGGCCTCCTGGGACATAATGTTCTTTACCATTTGTTGCAGCAGGGTCATGAGGTTCATGCCCTGCTGCGGCGTTCTTCTGCATTGCGTGCAGAGTCTTTCCCCAATGTGGCAGAAAACCTTACAATATTTGAGGGAACATTGCTTGAAAATGAAGCTCTTGATAAAGCCGCACAGGGGTGTGAGGCCATCATAAATTGTGCTGGTGTCACCGATATGTCGCTGCTTCATTACGAGGACTATCTGCCTGTAAACCGAGACCTCTGTGGCCGCCTTATTCAACTGATGCAGCGACAGCAGATCTCCCGCTTGGTTCACACCAGTACGGCGAATACCATAGGGTTTGGCACCCCTCAGCAAGCTGCCGATGAACAATCTCCTATGCAGCCCCCTTTCAGCCGTTCGTTTTATGCGTTGAGTAAAAAAGAGGGAGAGCAACTAATGGATCAGGCGGCAAGCAAGCACCCCGATTGGCACATTGTGATAGTCAACCCAGGCTTTATGGTGGGTGCCTACGACACCAAACCCAGTTCTGGGGCTTTGCTTCTCACAGGTTATCGCAAGCCTTTGATGATGGCTCCTTCGGGCGGAAAGAGTTTCATTCATGTTGGTGACGCTGCTCAAGCCATTGTTCAAGCACTCTTGCGGGGCGAAAATGGAGGTCACTATCTGCTCACAGGTGAGAATCTTTCGCTGAAAGAGTTCTATCGTTTGCAGGCGCAGGTGTGTGGCTATCGTCAGTGGCTGATCGTTATGCCCGATTGCTTATTGCAGTTTGCGGGAAGAGTAGGGGACTTCTTGCGTCGTTGTGGCATAAAGACGCAAGTATCCACACGCAATGTCAGGCAATTGATGGTAAGCGAATACTATAATTGCAACCGTGCGCAACACGACCTTCTCATGCCTCAGACCCCCATTGCTCAAGCAATACGCGATTTCTTCGATTATCAAAGAATATGCAAACAATAAAACCCATACTTTCTCGTTATAAGTAAAAAGCCAAGTTATGAAAAAGATAATTTTTGGGACGCTGATAGTCCTTTTATTCTGTGCCTGTGGCAATTCTAAGACCGACCAACCTCAGAAGAAAGGCTCTTCGGGCAAGACACTTGAGATGCTGATTGTGGCTAATCAAGATGTTTATTCAGGAGAGACAAAAGCATTGGTTGACTCGCTTTTCTGCCGTCCGCAGGTAGGGTTGCCCCAAGCCGAGAGTATGTTCGACCTGGTCAACATCCCTGTATCTTCTTACGAAAATACCGAGATGTTCCAAAACCATCGCAACATCCTTATTTTCGACATTAATTCCGAGAACCCCAACAAGGTCTATAAGCATATTGACGAATATGCCGCCCCGCAGGTGGTGTTCGATTTCGCGGTCAAAGATCAGGCCGCGTTGCGCGATATGTTGCGCCGTTACGAGCCTTATATCCTCAACGAGGTTTACGCTGCCGAACATCGTCGTGTCATCAAAGCCTTCCAGGGTATGCCTGGCTATGATGTCAATGATGCGGTGCGCAAACAGTTCGGCTTCGGCCTTACTTTCTCCAATGAGTTCTCCATTGCCAAGCAGGAGACCGATTTTGCGTGGATTCGCAAGGAGGCCAAAGACTTTGGTATTGGCGTGTTGATTGATGTGATACCATACGAGAGCAAATCTGTTTTTGAAGAGAATGCCATCCTCGACCATATCGATACCATCATGCACCGCTATGTGCCATGCACGGCTGACGAAAGCTATATGGGTTTGGAACGCCGCCGTGATGATGCTGGCGAATACCTTGCCCCGATAGTCTTCAACAATGCCAAGTTCGACAATAGCGACTATTGCATTGAGTCGCGTGGTTGTTGGCGTGCTTTTGGCGACTTCATGGGAGGCCCATACGTTTCTTATACGTTGCTTTCTCCCGACCAAAAACGGGTCATCACCCTCGTGGGCTATGTCTATTGTCCTCGCAACAAACCTTGGACAAAACGCGACCTCCTCATGCAGGTTGAGAGTATCTGCCACTCTATCGAATTCTAACAGATGTTCAGATAAACAGATGTTCAGAATCTGAAAATCTTCAAATCAATAATCTTTCATGACCAAACGCCTTGCACTTTTCTTTGTCGCTCTTTTGTTCGTAGGGACAGTTGTAGCTCAAAAATCGCTCTCGCGTTCCGAGTTGGGCCTTACGGGTGGCGGCATGAACTATATCGGCGACCTCAATGGTCAGAGCATGTTCGGCAAAGCGAATCTTGCTGGAGGACTCACGGCCCGCTACAATTTCGA
>JAZUIX010000024.1:0-2663 GCA_045642445.1 Bacteroidales bacterium
AACGCACTCTTCACCCTCACCCCGAATCCTGCCCACGACTATGTGGTGCTGGACCTCAAGGACGGAGTCTCCGACCCAAAACATTGCACCCTGACCGTCTCCGATGCCGCTGGCCGTGAAGTGCTGAGCCTCAACATCGCCGCCCCCCATACCCGCATCAACACCCACGACCTGCCCAAAGGCATGTACTTCGTCACCCTTACCACCCCCCAAGGCTCCAACACCCAAAAACTCGTGGTGGAGTAGGACCATTTTTTGAGGCAAAAGACACCATATATCAATGATGACATCAAGCGGATAGAGGTCTTTTCCATGCTTGGGCAAAAGGTTGTCGTAGTTGAATCAACAAATCAATTTGATGTGACATCCTTGTCGAGTGGAAGTTATATTGTCAAAATTGTAACATCAACAGACAGAAATGAATACCTGAGGCTTATTAAGCAATAATTCGAGCTGTTAAACGTTATTATACACAAAGATATCTTACTATGAAAATATCAAAAAATATTAGCTTCATAATTCTTGTCTTGTTGCTATTCTGCACGATGCTGGGGGAGAATGTCTCGGCCCAAGAGACTGGCTGCCGCTGGAGCAAGTGGTCCGAAGGGCAATCAAATCAAGGAACGGGAAATATGATGGATAAAGTAATAGATTCCTATATCGATAGTGCAGGCAATACCTATATTTTCGGTCAGTTTGGTAAGGATGCCCGTTTGGGTGAGAATGGCCCATATATTTGTCCGATGGATTCAATTACGGGATACATAAATGAAAATACTAATGGAGTTTATTTGGCAAAGATCGATTCATTAGGAAATATCTTATGGTGTAAGTCAGCTCGAGGAGCTACCGCCAACGATCCGAGCATTCCTTGGAATATGGTGGTAAAAAGCAGTATCACTATTGCATTTGACATTAAAGGGTCTGCATGGCTTTACTTTTGGGACACATTGTTCTCATCTCCAAATGAGCATTATTATAAAGGTAAAAAAACAACTTATTTTGTCACTTTTGATTTCGATGGCAATATTGTTGATGTTCATGATATACGTTTATTTGCACTAAGTAGTCCGTCTTCTGGATATTTGTTTCCTTGTTGGCTTGGTGGTGTCGAGGGCAATAGCCGTTTTGAAATTGATGATGATAATAACATTCATATTTTTTCGTGTAGCGAATTAGCTGTGGATGATTCGTTACACAAAGCATACATTATTGTGGATAACGATACAAACAGAAAATACTTTTTGAATACGAATATCTTGAACGGAATGTATTTCTCGTCATCAGTATATTATAGAATGGATAGCAATTGGCAGTTACTTTGCTCACCACGATTCTTGATTGATAGCATTGCGGGATGGGAACCAGATGTAATAGGACGTGTGGCAAATCTAAACTTTGCGAATGTGGTTGTTGATGAAGATGAGGTTTATGTCAATGGGTATTTCGAATGTAAGGGTGCCTATATTATTTCACGAAATATGATAGATGTGGACACCTTTGTTGCAACCATATATTTGGATTCCATACACTATTTGAAGGCAGAAAACATTGGCGATTTTGCCTTTATGCCCTTCTTGATAAAGATTAATAGTGATGGTAATGTGGCCTGGACTGGGCAAATCTACACAGAGTCTCCTAATGTCTATTGTCATCATTACGACCAAACCACCTGTGGGCTAACTTTAAATGAAAATACGGTTTATTTCAGTTGCAGCCCTGATGATTTTATCGATTCAAGGCACGATAGGGTTCGGTTTTACTTTGATAGAGCACACACGATTCCTTATGTATGTCCTGTAGCATCTAACTCACATGTTTTGATAACAGCTTATGAGAAATCATCAGGCAGTTTATTTGATTATTATTTGGTGGATACAATAAATAAACATACCTCAGAATCGTTGTACATTCAAGGTGGTGAAATAATACAGACTGCGTCTTTTCCTCTGTTGTGTAAAAGCGAACTGTGCAGAATCAATAAAGTCACCAAAGAGGTAACAAAAACTTCCCCTATTAGTTATAGTTGGACAAATATAGAAAGTAAAAATATGTTTATTAACAGTAATGGATGGGTGTTCAGAGGAGAAACAGGGTCCGAACCGCGAGTGTTTGACAGCATATTTGTAGGGAACTATCAAAAGGCTTCGGTTATGACCTTTTTCTACGATTCCACGCTGGATCAGCGAATAAAGCCATGCCCGAGAGTGGATTCGCTGTGGGGTGACAGCATCGTGCGGCACACAGCCGTCCTCTACTGGCACGGACGCTATGGACAGGTGGGGTACGAGGTGGCCTACATTCCCGAGGGAGGCAACTGGGACAATGCCACCACCTTGGAGACTTCCGACACTTCGGCCTCCATCACCCTGCCCAATGACCAGTGCTACCAGTTCCGTATCCGCGGCCTCTGCGGAGGCAGACGTGAAGCCTATGGTCCTTGGAGCGACCCCGTCACACTCTGTCCCAAAACAGTGGGCATAGAATGTGTGGAAAGTCCCAGTATGATTTCATTATCCCCCAATCCTGCGAAAGATAAGGTCGTTGTGACCCTCCTGCCCCCGCCCAACCCGAGCGACTGCACCCTCACCCTTGCCGATGCAAGCGGCAAAGAGATACTCCGTTTCCCCCACCCCGACACCCGCCTCCAAATCGACCTCACC
>JAZUIX010000025.1:0-2386 GCA_045642445.1 Bacteroidales bacterium
CCGGATACCATAACGATACCATAACGATACCATAAGGATACGATAACGATACCATAACGATAAAAGAATAGAGGACGGATAGTGGGAGTTGATTCGGAATAGCAGTTCCTTTTTATAAAGCATCACAAGAGGTTTCTGCTCCTTTGGGGATGTTTTTGGAGGCAATTTTGGAGGCGGATTTTGGTCGTTTGGCGTTTTGTTGAAATTTTTTTAATAAAAAGTATCAATATATAAAATAAAAAGAGTAACTTTGTAGTCGCATTTAATGCACAACGTTTAACTAAAAATCAATATAATTCATTTAAAATCAAATCAAATGAAAACAGCTTATAACTTCAACGCAGGTCCTTGCGTCCTGCCGAAAGAGGCCGTTGAGTCCACAATCAACGCCATTCGCGACTTTGACAACACCGGCATCGGCCTGATGGAAATCTCTCACCGTACCCCCGGTTGGGAGCGCACCATGGCAGAAACCCGCCAGCTTTGGCGCGACCTTCTGAACATCCCCGCAGAGTATGAGATCCTCTTCCTCGGCGGTGGTGCCAGCACCCAGTTCATGACCGTTCCCGCCAACCTGCTCAACAAGAAGGCTGCCTACCTGCAGACCGGTGTTTGGGCCAAGAAGGCTGCCAAAGAGGCCAAGAATTTCGGCGAGGTGAAGATCGTTGCCTCTTCCGAGGACAAGACCTACAGCTACATCCCCAAGAACTTCCTCGCCAATGTTCCTGCTGATGCCGACTATTTCCACATCACCACGAACAACACCATCTACGGTACCGAGATCAAGTACGACATCGAGAACTGCCCCACCATGCTCGTCGCTGATATGAGCTCCGACATCATGAGCCGTCCCGTCGACGTGAAGAAGTACGGTATGATCTACGGCGGTGCCCAGAAGAACGTTGGTCCTGCCGGCGTCACCTTCGTCATCGTCCGCCGCGACATCCTCGGCAAGATCACCGACCGCCAGTATATGAACCCCCTGCCCACCATGGTCGACTATCGCACCCATGCCACCGACGGCAGCGAGGCCGAGCAGAAGAACATCTCCATGTTCAACACTCCTCCAGTGCTCCCCATCTTCGTCATGCACGAGACCTTGAAGTGGGTCAAAGAGACCATCGGCGGCGTTGCTGAGATGAACAAGATCAACACCAAGAAATCCGCTCTGCTCTATGAGGAAATCGACCGCAACACCATGTTCCGTGGCACCGTGGAGTGCAAAGAGGACCGTTCCATCATGAACCATTGCTGGGTCATGGCCGAAGGCCGTGAGAACCTCCAGGACGCCTTCATGGCTTTCGCCAAGGAGCGCGGCATGGTCGGCATCAAGGGTCACCGCAGCGTCGGTGGTTTCCGCGCCAGCCTCTACAATGCTTGCCCCATCGAGGCCGTCGAGGCTCTCGTCCAGTGCATGCAGGACTTCGAAAAAGCTAACAAATAATATTAAACCGAGTATTGTGGGCTGCCCAACAAGCGGCCCACAATTCACAGATCACTAAAAATTATGAAAGTTTTAGTTGCTACTGAAAAACCTTTCGCAAAAGTTGCCGTTGATGGCATCCGCGAAGTTGTCGAAAAGAACGGCCACACCCTGGCTCTTCTTGAGAAATATCCCGACGTGAACGATTTCTACGCCGCTGTTGCCGATGCCGACGCTCTCATCGTCCGCTCCGACAAAGTGACCAAGGAGGTTATCGACCACGCCAAAAACCTGAAGATCGTTGTCCGTGCTGGTGCCGGTTACGACAACCTCGACCTCGAGGCTTGCACCGCCCGTGGCATCATCGCCATGAACACCCCCGGCCAGAACAGCAACGCAGTTGCCGAATTGGTCATGGGTCTGCTCGTTTTCTGCGTCCGTAATTTCTACAACGGCAAGTCCGGTTCCGAACTTATGGGCAAGAAACTCGGTATCCTTGCTTTCGGCAACGTGGGACGCAATGTCGCCCGCATCGCCAAGGGCTTCGGCATGGAAGTGTACGCTTTCGACGCTTTCTTGACCGCCGACCAGATCAACGCCTCTGGCATGGCTACTGCTGTTGCCAACCAGGAAGCACTGTTTGAGACTTGCGACGTAGTGTCCCTCCACATCCCCGCTACCGCCGAGACCAAGAACACCATCAACTACGAACTCGTCAACAAAATGCCCAAGGGTGGTATCCTCGTCAACACCGCTCGTAAGGAAGTCATCAACGAGGCTGAACTCCTCAAACTGATGGCCGACCGTACCGACCTCCGCTACATCTCCGACATCATGCCCGATGCAGATGCAGAGTTCAAGGCATTCGAAGGCCGCTACTTCGCTACTCCCAAAAAGATGGGTGCTCAGACCGAAGAGGCTAACATCAACGCTGGTATCGCTGCTGCCAACCAGATCAGCAAC
>JAZUIX010000026.1:0-8992 GCA_045642445.1 Bacteroidales bacterium
GTCCAGCACGAACGTGTTCTAATGGGTGGAAGTCCCTAATGCACCCTTATAGCGGGAAGCATCCAGCCAGAGGCAAGGGTGTCCATCGTGAGGTGGAATCTGAAGGAAGCCCGAGGCAAACATCTGACCTGACGGACAGAAACTACATATAAGGCAAAAGGTTGCGGATGAGGTGGCAAAAAGCGGCGCAGCAAAAATTTTGGAAAACCTCATATTTGAGGGTGGAAAACAAAAGGCATATTAACAAATATTAATACGGAAAATGACATGATAATCTGTCTTGGCTGTATAAAAAAGCTCTTTGTCTGTGAAAAAATGGATTTCATTGCCAGTTTTGGAGCGATTCGTTTTTGAAGCAAAATGAGGCAAAATTGCTTCAAGAGTAGCGGCCATTATCCGAATCGAGAATGGAAAATTTGAATGATTATGAGTTGTGCAGGAGCCGAAGTTTTTGTTTTTGAAATACGAAAAGCCATTGTTTTTGATGCGTTTGGTGGTTTGTTGAAAACTTTTTTTTGGTGAATGGAAAAAAATGTGTATCTTTGCAAACGATTTCAAACGAGGAAATCTGGTCCCTTAGCTCAGTCGGTTAGAGCAACTGACTCATAATCAGTGGGTCCTTGGTTCGAGCCCAAGAGGGACCACTTTTTTTATCAACAATAAAATTGCACAACACTATGAATATCGATTGGCAAAACCTTCCGTTCGGTTATTTGAAAACTGATTATAATGTCCGCTGCTGGTATCGCAACGGCGAGTGGGGCGAGGTGGAACTCTCCTCCGAAGAAACCATCAACATCCACATGGCAGCTTCCAGCCTCCACTATGGTCAGGAAGCTTTCGAGGGTCTGAAGGCCTTCCGCTGCAAGGACGGTAAAATCCGTATCTTCCGTCTGGAAGAGAACGCCGCTCGTCTGCAGAGCACCTGCCGCGGCATCATGATGCCCGAACTCAGCACTGAGCGTTTCCGCGAGATGTGCATCCGCGTCGTCAAAGCCAACGAGCGTTTCATTCCTCCTTATGGCACTGGCGCTTCGCTCTATCTGCGTCCGCTGCTCATCGGTACCGGCATCACCGTGGGTGTGAAACCCGCCGACCAGTATCTGTTCCTTATCTTTGTCACTCCAGTGGGTCCTTACTTCAAGGGCGGCTTCCAGGCCAATCCTTACGTCATCACCCGCGACTACGATCGCAGCGCCCCTCTCGGCACTGGTGTCTACAAGGTCGGCGGCAACTACGCTGCTTCTCTCAAGGCTCATACCGAAGCCTGCCACGGTGGCAATTATGCCTGTGAGTTCTATCTGGATGCAAAAGAGAAAAAGTACATCGACGAAGCCGGTGCTGCCAACTTCTTCGGCATCAAGAACAACACCTATATCACTCCTAAGAGCACTTCCATCCTGCCCTCCATCACCAACAAGAGCCTCATCCAGTTGGCCGAAGATATGGGCATGAAGGTCGAGCGTCGTCCCATCCCCGTCGAGGAGTTGGCCGAGTTTGAGGAAGCTGGCGCTTGCGGCACCGCCGCCGTCATCAGCCCCATCGAGCGCGTTGACGACCCCGCCACCGGCAAGAGCTATGTCTTTGGCAAGCAGCCCGGTCCTTGGAGCACCAAACTGTATGAGCGCCTCCGCGCCATCCAGCTGGGCGAATGTGAGGATGTCCATCATTGGAACACCGTCATTGACTAAGCAACTAGTTGAGATTATCATATCTCTTAATCCCTGCAGTTTGTTCTGTGGGGATTTTTTTTGTTTGAAACGAATACAATATTCTTTCCATTTCTGCGTTACTATAATAAACTAAATACACTTTTATACTATGTTGATTGCATTTATCGTACTGACCATACTGAGCCTTGTGGCGAGCAAAAGTGTGGAGAACAAGTTTAAGAAGTATTCGAAATACACCACTACGGGAGGCCTCACGGGACGCGAGGTGGCCGAGCAGATGCTCCATGACCACGACATACTCAACGTCACCGTGCAGGAGGTGAACGGCACCCTCACCGACCATTACAACCCCACCAACCGCACCCTCAATCTCAGCCATGATGTCTATTACGGCACCAGCGTAACTGCTGCCGCCGTGGCTGCTCACGAGTGCGGACACGCGGTGCAACATGCGCGAGAGTATATGTGGCTCTCGCTGCGTTCAAAGTTGGTGCCCGTGGTAAGTTTTTCCAACAGATGGGTGTCGTGGGTGCTTCTTGCGGGAGTGTTGTTGGTGAACAGATTTCCGCAGCTGCTTTTGGCAGGCATAGTGCTTTTTGCCCTCACCACGTTGTTCTCGGTCATCACCCTTCCTGTCGAAATCAATGCCTCGCGTCGTGCGCTGGTGTGGCTCAACAACCACAACATCACTCAGCCAGACACACATCAGTATGCCGAGAGTGCTCTCCGTTCAGCAGCTTACACATACGTCATTGCAGCCATCACCTCGTTGGCCACGCTGGCTTATTACTTGCTCATTTACATGGGTAGGAGAGATTAGTTCGAACATGAAATAAATAAAAAGAGCTACACCTGGGTGCAGCTCTTTTATTATTGTGTTTTGGTAAGGAATCAATATTTGTAGAAACCTTCACCAGATTTGCGGCCAAGAAGACCTGCGCGAACCATCTTGCGGAGCAGGGGGTGAGGACGATATTTAGGATCGCCGAACTCTTTGTAGAGCACCTCCATGATGGCGAGGTTGACGTCGTTGCCGATAAGGTCGGCGAGGGCGAGGGGACCCATGGGGTGGTTTGCACCGAGCATCATGCACTTGTCGATGTCTTCAGCACTGGCGATACCGTCGGCGAGGATGCCCACAGCTTCGTTGATCATGGGGATGAGGATACGGTTGACGACAAATCCAGGGGCTTCGTTCACCTCGACGGGGGTCTTTCCGATGGAGGTGGAGAGGTCGACGATGGTTTTGCACACTTCGGCGCTGGTCAGCTGGCCTTTGATGACCTCAACGAGGGCCATGCGGTCGGCGGGGTTGAAGAAGTGCATGCCGATAAACTGCGAAGGACGCTGGGTGCAAGCAGCAATCTCGGTGATGCTCAGCGAGGAGCTGTTGGTGGCGAAGATAGTTTCGGGCTTGCAGATTCTGTCGTACATGGTAAAGATTTCCTTCTTCAGCTCCATGTCTTCAACGGCGGCTTCGATGATGAGGTCGGCATCGGCGAAAGAGCGGTCGTCGGTGGTAGTGATGATGTTGGCGAGCAGGGCATCGGCGGCCTCTTGGGTCATCTTGCCTTTCTCAACCAATTTGGCATAGGATTTGGAAATCGAACCCATGGCTTTGTCGAGGCTGGCTTGGGTTCTGCTTCTCATAACGACGGGCATTTTGGCGGCGAAGGCTTTAACGATGCCTTTGGCCATGGTGCCGGTACCAATAACGCAAATTTTCATGATATAGAAGTTTTTAGTTTATGAATTATGTTATTTACCTTGGAAAGTGGCTTTGCCTTTGGTGAGGAAAGCCTGCATACCTGCCTTTTGGTCTTCGGTGGCAAAGCATTTGCCGAAGAGTTTGTTCTCGAAAGCCACAGCTTCGTCGGCGGGGAGGTCGTATTCTTCGTTGATGCACTTCTTGGCGTAAGCCACAGCCACAGGGGCATTGGCGCAGATGCTCTCAGCCATCTGTAGGGCGGCAGGCATCAGTTCGGCTTGAGGATATACGGCATTGACCAAACCAATGCGCAAGGCTTCGTCGGCTTTGATATTCTTGCCAGTATAGATAAGCTGTTTTGCCATACCCATACCCACGAGCTTGGCAAGGCGATAGGTGCCACTGAAACCAGGAATGATGCCCAAACCCACCTCGGGTTGGCCGAAACGGGCGTTGTCGGAGCATATTCTGATGTCGCAAGCCATGGCCAGTTCGCATCCTCCGCCGAGGGCGAAACCATTGACTGCAGCAATGACGGGGATGGTGAGCGTTTCAATCTTGCGGAATACATCGGCACCACGTTTGCCGAAGGCGAAACCCTCAGCCTCATTCAAACCGGCCATCTCGCTGATGTCGGCACCTGCCACAAACGATTTTTCACCGTCGCCGGTGATGATGAGGGCACGGGTGTTTTTATCCAACTCGTCGAGTGCCTGATTGAGTTCGTTAAGTATATTGCTGTTGAGCGCGTTGAGCGATTTCGGTGCAGAAATGGTCAAAATGGTGATAGGACCATTCTGTTCTATTTTTAAAAAATTATACATATAAATATATTATTATTTCAAATTGCAAATATACGATTTTTTTTGCATTTTTTACAAAAAAGTAGTAACTCTGCAAAATCAAAATTGACAACAAACCTTTTAGTAACTTAAATACATTTCATTATGAAAAAAATCTTTTTCCCCTTTTGGTGCTTTTTTGTGTTGCCAATGCTCTGAAGTACACCCTTGCTTCTCATCCTTTCTTGGTTGAAATTCAGTTGTAATGCAAGAGAGCTGGCCGCAAGGTCAGCTCTCCTGTGTTTCCGAAATGTTGCTATTTCTTTTTCTTCTTTGTGTCGAAGTATATCATGCCGAGTGTCCATAGTGCGGCACAAATCAAAGCCCAGTACATCGTCGTGTGTTTTGAAGGTTGATTATTTGACTGTGAACAGCAACTCTTTGTAGTCGTTCCAATCGGTCATAATCTTACGGAAAGCCGCATAGTCTTTGCGTGTTACTAAGGGTTTGCTTAGTCTTAAACTGCGAGTGATAATCAGTTTGTTGCCTTTCTGCTTGATGATGATGCTGATGCTTCCCACGGTGAGGGTATAAGCCACTTCCACATTGCCGCCCATCAGTTTGGCACCTTTCGGCAGGGTCATCGTGTAGTGATAAAACTCGCTCACGTTTCCTGCTTGCACCTCGCTGGTGCGTGAAGGGGCAAGAAAAGCGGGATTGATGTTCAAATCGCCCTTTTCGTTGGGGAGGGTGATGCGGACATAGTTCTCGGTGATGGTGTCGGGGTTCCACTCCAGTTGACGGTCGACGTAGATCGGTTCGGCGGGCTTTGTGGCTGCCATGCGCTCCTCCTGGGTGATGAGGGGCTTTTTGTCGATAGCGGTGCAGAAATATTGTGTGCCTTCGATAGTTACGGCCACCATCAGCGGCACATCGCCGAAAACGTTGAGGCTGCTGTCGGCAATCTCGGCCTTGAAGCCTGCCTCGTTCAAAAGGGCGGCCAACAGACCTGTTTTGTCAATGGAGGTGCCGCAGTTGCTGGCAAACACCTCGGCGGCAGGAGTCATGGTGTAGTCGGTGCGAGCGAGGTCTACCGTGTTCAGGTGCACATCGTCCACCACCCAGTCGCGGATGGCTGTTGCGTAGGCCTTGGCATCGTCTTTGCGTAGCGCTTTGAGCAGATGCGCTGCGTCAGGAAGCGATTTCTCAGCCACGAACACGGGCTTGTCGCCCAATTCAAATTCCACATCAAAGCCATTCTTCGCGGGCATATATCGGTCGTTGATTGTTTGCGGCAGGTCGGTTTCAATCTGCGTGTGGCCGTCAGCGAAACGAATCTCATAGCGTTTCACAGGACAGTCCTGGCTGAGGTTGAAACGCTCCACAAGTTTGCTGCTGTTGCGATGAATGGTGTAATCCAGCACCACGGTGCAGTTGTATTCCAAGGCGGTGTGGACGATGGCCATTTCGCGGATGCCGCTGTAACGTCCGCAGTCGGTACATTCGCTCGGCAGTTGAAGCACAAAAGCGTTGTCGGGTGTGGTCACCTTCGAACCATCGGCGCGGAGGGTGTAGCACTCGTTGATTTTGAGCGATTCGAAGGCGGGGTTGTAGGTGATGAACGTCTCGCCCTTGTCGGCGTAGGCGGTGATGGCGCGGTTGCGCAGCAGTTTGATTTCCTTGCGGAAACGTATGTCCATCGATCCGTCTTTGTTCACCCTGTAGGTGCGGCGTATCAGGTTGTATTCCGCATCGGGTTGAGTTTGTGCCATGGCCGTCGTGGCGGCAAGAAGAATGGCTGCTATGATGAAAAACTTTTTCATGGTGATTCGTTGTTGGAAAATACTATTTGGTAAGGATTACAGGGGTGGAGGCCAGTTTTTTCTGACTATTGACCACTTGGCGGAAGCAGTGCCAGTCGGAGGCATCATACACCCGCTTGCCGAACACCGAACTTTCGGCAAAGGTCAGTTTGTTGCCCTCCATCCAGAATTGGCATCCGAAACTTGCGGCAGGATTGGCCACACCATTCACGAAGGGGTAGTGCAGCTGCTTGTATTCGGCTGGCAGGGTGATGGTTTCGCTAATTTCTATCAGCTGCGAGCATGCGTCGGCAAAGGGCTGGGTGCGTTCCATTTCGGGATAGTCGAAATAGAGGCGCGACATGGCGCGAGCGAAGAAATTGCGGGCGGTCAGCGGGGTGAACACCAATGTGTTGCCATCGATGATGGCAAATTGGGGTATGGTGTATTTGTAAGTGATTTTCACCGGCTGATCCAGATATCTGTCGTTATCGGTGTGCGTTATGTTGCTGATGACGGCACGGGGGGCAATTTTTAACAGTTCGGTTTCCAAGTTGCACATCCATTCGGCGGTGCGACCTGCAAACACTCCGCGTACAAACTTGTCGCTCTGCCCCTCGGCGGTGATGGTTATCTCGCCTGTGAGGGTGCCTTTTTCGTCAATAGTGCTGCTGCCGCTGATACGCAGATAGTGGTTCTCGGGAGCCGAGATGGGGGTATACATCAAATCGGCACCTTCGGGCAAACCCATGAGGTAGCCCTGCTGCTGTTCGGCACTCGACCACAATTCGCGCACATTGGGCACCCATGTGGGGTCGAGCATCTCGTAGCGTCCGTCTCTGTGTTGCACGGCGCAAACGCTGTGGTTGAACTGGTCGGCGGGAATGCGGTCGATACGCTCGTGAGCCATGGTCATAGCTGCGTAAGCCTTGAAACCAGCCGCACGCAGCATGGTCACCAGCATACCGGCCTTGTCCTTGCACACACCGCAGCGGTCGGTGAAATTCATCTGTGCATTGTGCAGCGTGTAGCCTTCGCCCTGACCCATACTGATGCCTGCATAGCGGATGTTATCGGCCACCCAGTGGGTGAGGATGCTGATGCTGTCCTGTTCCGTCTTGGCGGGTCGCAGCAGCTCGTTCACCTTGGCTTGCACCTCGGGGGTGGGGGAGAAGCTGCCGTAATCCTCGTTCACGCCGTAAAACCACATCGACTTGGCCTCCCAGTTGGGACTTGTGCTGAGCAATAGTTTGCACTCTATATCGTTGTGTGCCAAGGCAAATAATTCCATTTTGATAGGTTTGATGTTGCTCTTGGCAAAAGTGTATATCGTGCGGTCGCCGTCTTGGATGCTGTCCACACGTACCGTGCAACCCTCACCATCCATGCAGTTGTATAGCTCGAAGCGCAGATGCTTGTTTGTGAGCACGTTCACACGATACACCTTTGAGTTTACAGGGTGCTCGCTCCAGAAAGGCACGATGTCGTAGAAGTGGCCACGCATGGGGGGGATATAGCGGCTGTCGTCGCTGGTTTCATCGCCCAGCAGGGCGTAGGTGAATCCCTTGCGGTAGCTCCAGTATTCCACCTCGTCGCCGGGGTCGAGATGACCCACCTGCACCATCTTCTGGCTGGCTCCCCAATAAATCAGGCGGGCGGGAGCCACATAGTCGTACACCTTGCCCACCGTGTCGGCAGAGGTGGCGTCATACACCACAGTCGTCTTGCCGTCCTGGCGGTGAACTATCACTTTTTGGAATTCGACGTAAGCCGACAGCGGGTCGTAATCGAGCTTCACGGTGGCCATGTCGCGGCATCCGGCAAAGTCGTCAACACGCACGCGCTGATGACCGTACACATGGCTCAATCCCGACTCTTCCATAAACACCGAAGTGCTGTCGAAAATTGTAGTTTTATGCTGCGCCTTGGCCCCGTTGAACGGCAAAGCCATGAGCAGCAAAGTGGCTAAAAAATAGTATCTATGAGGCATAACGAAAATTTTTTTCATACTGCAAATATACAATTTTTTTTTGATATATATTAAAGTTTCGCATGTTCTTTTATAAAAAATATCTTTTATTGATGAAAAAATCGTATATTTGTCTTTGAAATCAAAAAATGGAAAATGTTTTTAATAGCTTATCAATCAATAATTAAACCATGAAGAAAATTACTACTATTCTGTTTGCTTTGACCATGTTTGTGGCAGCCAATGCCCAAATTATCCGTGGCACTATCGGTAATGCTATTTTCACCGATTATACGGGAAGCACCTCGACCGTTTACGGCCTCGACTTCACCCTTGACGGTATCAACGAATTTGCTATTTATCAGGGCTACGACCCCATGACGGGCGACCCTATTGAGAACGGCAGCATCGTGTTCAACTACGAGGAGGGGGGCAACAATGTGGCCACCGACCCCGAAGCTTGGGATTACTTCAACACCTTCTCGGTAGGCGACGTTATCGGACCCTCCACCTCCTTCAGCAGCTACGGCGATTGCTATTTTGCCGACTACACCCCCAGCAGCACCCCGATTTACCTTGGTTTCCGCATCAAATTTGGTGCATATATACACTACGGCTATGCCCAAGTGACTATGACCCAAGCAGGTGTCGAATGGAACGAAATCTATTTCAACGCTATTCCCAACGCCCCCATCACCATTGGTGGCACCCAGGAGGCAATCACCACCGTTGAGGAGGCCTCTCTCGACATCCGCACTTTGGGCAATCGCCAACTCGGCATCAGCCAAGCCAACGTTGCTCCTGTTCAGGTGTACGACATGATGGGTCGTCAAGTTGGTAGCACCACGGCTTCCGAGGTCGTCATCACCCTCCCCGCAGCAGGCGTGTATGTTGTGGTCACCCCCACATCCCGCCGTGCGGTTGTGGTTGAATAAACAATTTGTCTGCAAAAACATCTATAAGCGTAGCCACCCAGCTACGCTTTTATTTTTGTACGCTCGGAGAGGAAAAGTATAATCTCCTCCCTCTATTCTCCCATCGTTATGGTATCGTTATCG
>JAZUIX010000027.1:0-2601 GCA_045642445.1 Bacteroidales bacterium
ATTGCTGTGCAGAACGAGGAAGCGTAGCGGGCTACGTGACCGAGTGATAAACAGCAAGATGCCGGAAAACGCCCGAAATCGCAGAAAAGTATTTTATTTTTCATTATCTTCATACGTTGAATTTATAGAACCCACCTTTAGTGAATGGTGAAAAGTGATAAGTAAAATGTAATCTGTCGCGTTCATTTCACATCTCACATTTCATAATCATTTCACTTTTCACATATCACATATCACATATCACAAAAAAATCGCCATTCACAATCCTCTATTTTTCAGACATATCATAAATATCGCTCAAAAAAAAGTTTTCAAAAACTTGCTATGTTAAAAAAAAGTAGTACTTTTGCAATTGGGTAAGTCTTATACGACCAGCTCCCATTGAATCCCCCAGGGTAGGAATACAGCAAGGGTGTTTGGTTGTAGCGGTGCGATATAAACAGCTTACCCTTTTTTTGTGTCCATACCTCAAAAACAAATTGATAATTTAAATATAACTTTTAATTAATTAGATGTTAACCCTATCCTACACTCTCATCATCGTCGGCGTTATTGTCTGGGCATTCCTTATTCCCAGCCGCAAACAAGTGAGTGCCAAAACACTTAATCTCATCACCATCTTTGGAGGCGCCTTCCTTTTCGCCTCATGCTTCATCAACCTTGTGCCCCACATGTTCCTCGGCGATGGCGACAATAGGTTTGTCACCCCCAATCTGCATTTCAAGGTGGCGGCAGCCGTCATGATAGGCTTCCTCATCCAACTGTTGCTGGAACAGCTCACCAAAGGTGCCGAACACGGCCACAACCACTGTCCCTGCTGTGAAGAAGATGCCGAAGCCCACGAACACCACCACCCCCATCTCCACCACGAAGGCCACTGCCACGAAAACCGCATCCACCCTGTCACAGGACTCATCATAGGCCTCAGCATCCATGCCTTCCTCGAAGGCATGCCACTTGTCGACCTCGACGGCGACATCCACCAGGGCCTCCTCTGGGGCATCGTCTTGCACAACATCCCCATCGCCCTCGTCCTGGTCAGCCTCTTTATGAACAACCGCTATTCGTTCTGGAAATCCTTCGGACTCCTGCTCATATTTGCCGTCATGACACCCCTCGGATCCCTCTGCAACCGCTACCTCATGCCCGAGAACGAAGTGCTGCAAGGACTCATCATGGGCGTCGTCGTCGGCATACTGCTGCATGTCTCCGTCAGCATCCTCTTCGACCACGACCACAACAACTTCTCGTGGACGAAGCTGCTCCTCATAGTCATCGCCTTCGTAGCCGCCTATTTCACCCCTGGCTGCCCCGAGATATATCCATTATTCTAAATCACGCACAATGACACCTGTTGAAAGCATCAAAGACCTCATCACGCGCAAAGAAGCGTTGCGCAAATACTTGAATATCGACACCCTCGTCTCGCAGATTGCCGACGAAGAAAAGCAAACCGAAGCCCCCGACTTCTGGGGCGACCCCAAAGAGGCGCAGAAAATCATGAAAGCCATCCAGTCGAAAAAAGCCTGGGTCAACGCCTTCCGCGAAGTCGACAGCTCGTGTGGCGACCTCCAGGTGCTGGGCGAGTTCTTCGACAGCGGCGACGCCACCGAAGAGGAACTCCTCGAGCAGATCACCGTCACCCAGACACTCGTCGAGACCCTCGAGCTCAAAAACATGCTGCAAGGCGAGAGCGACCGTTTCGACGCCGTGCTCTCCATCAATGCCGGCGCTGGCGGCGTGGAGGCGCAGGACTGGGCCGAGATGCTCATGCGCATGTATATCCGCTATGCCGAGCGCAACAACTACAAGGTGGCCATCTCCAACAGCCTCGACGGCGAAGGTGCGGGCATCAAAAGCGTCACCATGCAAATCGAAGGCGACTTCGCCTTCGGCTACCTCAAGAGCGAGACCGGAGTACACCGTCTCGTGCGTGTCAGCCCCTTCAACGCCCAGGGCAAACGCATGACCTCCTTTGCCTCTGTCAGCGTCACACCCCTTGTCGATGACACCATAGAGGTGGTAGTCGACATGTCGCGCCTCAGCTGGGACACCTTCCGCAGCGGCGGCGCCGGCGGACAGAACGTCAACAAAGTCGAGAGCGGTGTACGCCTGCGTTACCAGTACAAAGACCCCTACACCGGCGAAGAAGAAGAGATACTCATCGAGAACACCGAGACCCGCGACCAGCCCAAGAACAAAGAAAACGCCATGCGACTGCTCCGTTCACAGCTCTACGACCGCGAGATGCAGCACCGCATGGAAGAACAGGCCAAAATCAAAGCCAACCAGAAAAAAATCGAATGGGGCTCGCAGATACGCTCCTACGTCATGGACGACCGACGTGTCAAAGACCACCGCACCAACTATCAGACAGGCGACGTCACCGGCGTCATGGACGGCAAAATCGACGCCTTCATCAAAGCCTACCTCATGCAGTTCGGCGGCGACAATAATTAGAGGTGGGTTCTATAAATTCAACGTATGAGAATAATGAATGACAACATACTTTTCTGCGATTTCGGGCGCTTTTCGGCATCTTGCTGTTTATCACTCGGTCACGTAGCCCGCTACGCTCCCTCGTTCTGCGCAGCAACCTGC
>JAZUIX010000028.1:0-6271 GCA_045642445.1 Bacteroidales bacterium
GTCGTAGGTGTAGCGGGTCTCTCCCGCATCGGGATGGATTCGCTTTGTCATTCTGCCCAACATATCGTAGAAGTATCTTGTCTTAAAACCTTCGGGGTCGGAAACGGAATCCAGTTGGCCGAGGTTGTCATAATGCATCCGGGTGATGCCTCCGTTAGCATCGGTCACCTGCACCTGATGCCCTTCGTAGTTAGAATATTGCTTGGTAATATTGCCGTTAGGGTCTGTTATTTGAGTATAGAACCTGCGACGTCCACCGGCATCGTTGAGAATATTGTAATAAGTCAAGGTGGTAACACCGAGGGGTTGATACACTGCTGTACAACGGTCGAGGATATCATAGCGGGTGACGGTAGCTGATGAGTCCATATAAGTCTCAAAAACGCCCAATGAAGCAAGGGTGGTATCCGCAACAGAAAAAGGATCATATTTGCGAATGGTTCGGCCGAAATGGTCGACTATTGCACGCCCCGACACCTGCATTGACGGAACACCTCCATCATTCAATCCTTTCTTGGTCTGTAGGACGCGTCCGAAACCATCAGTGATAACCACGGTTCGAGTGATCAGGTTTCCGTTGTCATCGAAGTGCTCGGTGACAGAATATGGATGAGTGTGATGCATTTGGCTGCCGAGATAAGCGGTGTGATCGTTGTAATTCCAATTGTGATAATTGTACCTGAGGAAGTTATAGTATCCAATGCAACCATTGGTATAATAAAAGTTTCTCAAAGAAGGTGTTGTGCTATTGTTCAGCGGTGACCGAACATCAATGATTCGTCCCAGGCAATCATAATCGTAAGTAATAGTATGACCACTTGGATCGGTTACCTTCAGTGGTTTGCAGAGACGGTAGTTGTAGGTTGTCGTAGTGACTTCACCATGGGAATTCGTGATGCTGTCAGGGTAGGTTTGCACAACAGGGTCGTAGGAATAATTGTAGGTCATCCGCTGGTTGTTGAAGTTGGCAGGCTGTTTAGCCCGGATCATATTGCCATAGACAGAATCGTAATCAAAATCATAGATTGCGGTATTAGAACCACTACCCAATATCTGCCTGGTCAGTTTGCCTTGGGAGTTATATAGGAACTGAGCCTGCCGCAGAGGGGACGTTGAACCTGTAGGATAGACCTTATAGTTCTTACGCAAACCGATGAGGTTGTTTGGTTGGGAAGTGTAATAGGTGAAGTCGATCATCAGACCATCGTCATTGTATGCGGTGTCGCCTTCGTCGATATATCTTACAACATTATGATAGAAATCATATTGGCGAGTCTCTGCTGTGGTTAGCTTGGGAAGCGAATCTCCCTCGTAGAAACGGGTCACCACACGGTCACTAATATTATATGCACCAATGCAGTTGTCCACCTCACCACCGTCATAGGAAACGTAGTCGTAGAAGTATTCCTTCTCAATATATTTATTACTGTCGCCATCAGTGGTAAGTTCCCTTTTTATACGACCTTTGTTCCAAATATTTGTGTTCAAGTAGTTGCGTGTCACTTTGCGATACACAGTGCCTCCCATTGGTTCAATCTGTTTCGTGATGACGGTACCATAGCCAAAAGAGGTGCGTTCAAAGCGGCTGTAGTTTGGTGTGAGATATTCGAACACAGTCACAGAAGTATCACCACCATTCGGATTGAGAGGATCATGGGTGGTCACTGTGTCAAGGAGCCAAGTACGGGAAGGCTGCATGTAGTCTGGGGGTGAAAGGTGGTAGCTGAGATATACCTCACTACCTGTAAAATTGGTTACTTTACGTAACAGGTTTGTCTTGCCGGCCATATTATATCGCACAACCATTTGTTCTTCTCTGTCAGAGGTGACCAAATCGGGCAGACCGTCGCCATTGACGTCTACCAATTGCATTCGATCGCGATTAGTTCCGCTACTATAAGGTGTTCCATTAAGTCCGAGCGTAGCCTTGAAGATAAGAAATGTAAAGCCAAACGTACCTCCCGCGTTAAGAGACTCATTGTAGGCTTCGCTCCAGTTAAAGTTCTTGATGTTCAATTTGTATTTGGCGGACCAATTACCATTGCCAAGATTGAACATTACATGGATTGAATCGCGTGGGTCGGTCAGGTCACCCAGGCTGTCTATATGTTGAAAGTCGAGGACATTGCGCCAAATGAGGTCTGGAAGTCCGTCACCATTTATATCCATCAAGGTGTGGTCGGTGCGGTTGGCCGAATGGTTAAGGCCTCCTCCCAATTGGACACTGCCCTGTTCGAGATTTGTTATAGGTATGCCGGCACTGGCCGATCCTGATGCGCTCATGCCTGAATGAATAGCGTGGTCGGATGAAAAATGCCAATTTTCAGGACCTAAGAATGTGTAACCCGTGTTGAGTCTGACAATTCCGCCGTTGGTGACATAGTCGGGCAATCCGTCACCGTTGATATCTGTCCAAGATGAAGAGGCATGATCCCAACCAATATTAAGGTCTCCGTTCACATTGCTGGAACCATCACCAGACAGCGTAAACTTGGCGTTAGACGGATTGGCGGAAGATGTTCTCTTGTGAATGGTCGGAGAAGCACCGAAGCCGGCCCCTGCGCTGTTTGTAACAGAGACTGTCACATTGTTTATACCATAGGGCAACTCCTTTTTGTTGCCCAATCCGCCCCATTGTTGACGATACTGTACATAACCAGTACCCACGATGTCGGGATAACGGTCGCCGTTGAGGTCTAGGTAATCTGTCTCGATATTACTGGAGCCATTACTATAAGCGGTATTTACTCTCGCCACACCACCTGTATAGCTATGATTACTTGACTCGTTAACTTTAAGGATGGCTTTGGCGGGTGTGCCATCGGCAGAAGCAGGGGGCACAGCATCGTCAAAGAAAGTCGACGATGGCAGGTTGACATTATTGGCTGCAGCCACTACGGACGTGGCATTATACCAATCTTTTTGCATGGTATTACTCATTATTTCGCGTCCGAGGCTATTATGATTACCAAAAGCCACCCAACGATTGTGTTCGGCGTCGGCACGCATTTCCACCCAGAAAGTGTTTTTCGAGAGTGGATTGAAAAGGCTACCATTAGTATGATTGTTTTCAAACTCATCTATACTGGAAACGTTGAAATCATCATCCGAGATCGGTACATTGTTTATCCGGGCTGCACGTAGATCTTGGTCGGCCTGACTCATGTTGTTCGTTTGCAAACGACTAGGAACAATTAACATACTCAAAGGTATCTCTCTTCTACTAGGAACGATAGGATTGTAGACAAACTGGCCCCAACCTTGATACAAGGGACCAAAGAGGTTCTGATAGGTAGAATCGCCCCAAATACTGCCGACAGGATGCAGAACCACCTTTTTCCCTACAGTCCAAAAAGTTATTGTGTCGTCAGGCATATTGCTTCCCCAGAATTTTATTTTCGCACGAACATCGGTGTTGTCCCAATTCGCACCAGTGTCATTCGAATTGACTATCACTTGCAATGTGGCATTTTGTGTGAGACTGTCAGGTGCGATAGTGTCGCAATTTCCTTTAACCAGATTTATGCTTAAATCATTGCTTATGATGCTGTCTATCCATTCAACAGAGTAATGGCCGTCACTAGGTGCCTGAAAATAATTGTTGTCCGTCAACAAAAAGTTGGTACTGCTGTTGTACTGCTCTTCATTGAAATTGATGTCAATAAAATCTGCCACGTTGTCAAACTGCTTGTCATCCATTGACTGAAGGCGGAAGAAGAGTACATCTCCACGCTGCACGGAAATGGATGAAAGTTGGGCTTCGTATTGTATATCTCGAGTGGAATCACAAATATATATGGTGTTCAGAATCTCATCATGAGAGCTGTCCAAAATAGAATCGCGTGGAACCACCCCGCTTGAATGCTGAATAACGTAGGTGATGCCGTCAGAATGGCGTGATCTACGATGGGTGGAACTGGTATCATCCAGTAGGGTCACAAAGACATCAATATCCACAGTACCGGCACCTGGAGCCACCCATACACGCACAGACTCAGTGTTTGGCACGCCTCTGCCTGCCAAATTCCTACGGGAACAATCCAATGTGGCTTCGTAATAGATAACAATAAAATTTCCAAGACTATCACGTACCATTACGGCCAGATGATCGTTGTCTGTTTGATAATTATTGACATGGTTTGCAGCATGGATTGAATCAAGAAGTTCGTCTAGTGTGTCAGCAATCCAGATTCTGTCACAGACCACGCTGTCATCCACCTCTCCATCGAAGATAATACTGTCACATATTGGCTGTTCAATTTCTGATTCCTCCTCACTCTCTTCGCGCACAGGCTCTGAGTAACGGATAAAACGAGGCTCGCGGTTATCGTCAAGGCGGTTAAAGTACACCTCACCCTCATGTATCAAATCGACTAGGCCATCACCGTCGACATCGGCAAAGTATGTAGAGGTGGTAGAGGTGGTATTTGACCAACTGCCGCTACCACTGGCTACATCAACGTTGGCTTGGACACCCCAAGTTGATGTCTCTCCGTTTTCAATAAGGAAGTGGCTTGGACCTATTACTGTGCTGGCTCCTTCAAACGAGATGATGCCGTTTTGAGGCAATTTTTGTTTGCACCAATACAAAGCGTTATCCTTGACAAACACTTTGTCAGACAAACCGTCACCGTTGAGGTCGATAAGGGTCATAAGAGACTCGCTGGCACTCTCACTCCATTGGTAATTACCCCCTATACTGAGCGTTGTTAAGGCGACATTGTCACCAAGTCCGACACCGACTGCTCCTCCGACGCTCCAATTTGAAGAATGTGAGAGTCCCAATGCAGTGGCTGATGTGACAGCGTTGTCTTGAAAATCCGGTGTCAACATAAAGGCTGAGATACCATCATCATCAATATGACTTTTATACAGACTATCAGAAAAGAGCTGTTTGGAATCGGGTGCATCATAGTAATGAAAATCTTGACGGGATGCATAGAAACCCTCTTGGGGAGCACTATTTTTGCACCAGTTAACCATTTCGTCGGTAGTGTCGTAGGGGGCCATGTAGATTGCTTTTAAACGAGTTTTGAAATTGGACTTATATTTGGCCTCTTTTTCAAAATAATATCCATTACCGAGGAAAGGGTCAGAATTGGAACCTGAGTCCAGATATATGCGGATATAACATAGTTCCTGATCAGTCACTTCCTTGAATCCCAGATTGCAAGAAACAGGAATGTCAATGGGATTTCTGTCTTTTCTTACAAAAACAACCTTATAATTACCAGAATTGTTATTGTTTCCTGTGTATTCTATATGCTCGAGGTATATTTGTCGTCCAGAAACAATTCTTCCCACTGTGACTACATCGTAGTAGTAACGAACCCAGTTGCCGTAAGGATCCCTGCTTTCGGCCAGCATCCATTTGGCTATATTGCCGCGGTCATCTTTGAGGGTGGTTGGATGGTCAGAGGTGTTAAGTGACGAATCGGGATAATGCCCGTAATAGTGTGTAACACCATTACGATCCACAACCTCCCACCAATACGTAGAAGTCAATGTACCGTGACGAATAATGCTATCGTGAGCATCACCAGTGCGGACATAGAATTGTGTGTTGTCCGACAAACGGATTGTCTGGTGATTGGTACGATGAGGCATCGGACGGAAATTTCCTTCGTCATCTTTCGTAACCAATTGTTCCCCTGCCAAAAGATAAATTTCGGTCTCACAGGTTGAATCATAACGAGGTACGCCCCATCGTGTGTCAAGAGTAATGGTAGGAACGCTGAGATCCCACCCTACGCCTAACCAGCCGTTGCCACCTCTGCTACTGTAGGTGACCGACAAGTTTGGCTGCATACCTGCACGACCTGCTGGCACTTGGATGGGATAATTCAGATTGGCGGTTCCTTCATTGTTAGCTTCGGGAGGTACAATCAACGGTAATCCGTCCATCGGGCTGACGGCCTCCAAATCGCTCATCGCCGTAGGCACGAAAGCCTGTGTCTCGGGCATCTCCGGAGCCTTCAGCACTTCGTTCACGAAGTCGGTGAAGTGGTTGGTGAGGCTCACTATTTCTTTGTTGGCCGTGTCCACCTCTTTCCTGCTCAGGCGCACCCACTGCCTGGCAGATTCGTCATAATAACTGGTGTACACATCCGATGCGGTGTAGCCGAATGGTAGTTTGGTTTCATCATAGCGCATGCGAAGTTCCGCGTATGGCTTGAAGTGTTCTCCGCCCGGCAGCAGCCTGTAGCCCGCACCGGCACCGCCTGTGACGTTCACCATGCCTTGCGGCATCGGCTCCAGTTCGCCTTCCTGC